>CAZKPI010000228.1:0-5111 GCA_964554555.1 uncultured bacterium | reverse complement strand
ATCATCCTGCCGGAGACCGACGCGGCGGGCGGTCAGCTGGTGGCGGAGCGCCTGCGGCGCAACATCGAGGCGCACAGCTTTCCCGGGCAGGACAAGCCCCTGCACGTGACGATCTCGCTGGGCATCGCCTGTTTCCCCGACCACGCTTCGACCAAACAGGTGCTCATCAAGAAGGCTGACATTGCCTTGTACAACTGCAAAAAGATCGGCCGGAACTGCTCCTCCGTCTTCAACGACACGATGACCGAATGAGTCTTCCCCCTTCTGCGTCTGTCCAGGGTCCGGGGCCGGAGGAGGGGCGGGGGCAGGCCGCCGGCCCGCTTGCCGTGCCGCCGCCGGGGACTGGAACCGCCCCGCCGGGGGGCCCGGTTCCGGAGCCCGAGTGGGGTCTGCCATCCAGCCGGTCGGCGGCTGGCCGCCTGGCGGGTTTCCGGATCGGGCCGGTGGAACTGCCCAACAGCCTCGTCCTGGCTCCGATGGCCGGAGTGGCCGACGGCCCGTTCCGGGCCTTGTGCGCGAAGCTGGGGGCGGGGCTGACGGTGTCGGAACTGGCCAATGCCCGGGCGCTGACGCTGGGGTCGACCCCGACCATCGCGTTGACCCGCTTTCAGGGCCAGCCCCGGCCGTTCGCGGTGCAGATCTTCGGGGCTGACCCGGAGACCATGGCGCGGGCGGCGGCGGCGGTGGAGGCCTGGGAGATCTGCGACCTGATCGACATCAACATGGGATGCCCGGTCTCGAAGGTGGTCAAGACCGGGGCCGGGGCCGCCATGATGCGCAATCCCCGGCTGGCCGGGCAGGTGATCGACGCCGTGCGCCGGGCGGTGTCACTGCCGGTGACCGTCAAGTTCCGGCTGGGGTGGTCGTCGGGGCAGATCAACGTGCGCGATTTCACCAAGATGGTGCTCGATCACGGGGTCGCCGCCGTGGCGGTGCACGCCCGGACCCGGGAGGCCATGTACAGCGGACGCGCCCAGTGGGAGCACCTGGCCGGGCTGGGCGAGCTGTGCGGCCCGGTGCCGTTCATTGCCAACGGCGACCTTGGTTCCGCGGCCGACCTCGAGGAGATCCAGCGGATCAGCGGGTGCCGCGGGTTCATGGTGGGGCGGGCGGCCATCGGCCGTCCCTGGGTGTTCGCCGAACTGCTCGGCCGGCCTCTGCCCGATGAGCCGGCGGTGCGGTTCGCGGTGTTCCGTGCCCACCTGCGCGAGATGCTGATGGAACACGGATCCAAGGGGGTGGCTCTGTTCCGGGTCCACCTGTTCGCCTACCTGCGCTGTCATCCCGGGGCCTCGGCTTTGCGCCGACAGCTCTGCTACGAGCGGAACCCGGCGGTGGTCCAGGCGGTGGGCCGCGAATTCTACCTCGGAGGGTCACCGCCGGGTGGGGGCCGCGAACCGGCCGCCTCGTCGGGGCCGGCCGCCGGGGCGGCCTGAGAACGTCCCAGGTGGGTGACCAAACACGGGTGTGGCGGCAGGCTGGAGCGATGATCCCCGCCTCCAAGTTGCCAGGGAGGGAGGTTTCTGCTACCGTGCCCGCCATGCACGTACCGGCGCGAAAGACGCCCCCTTTGGCGGGCGCGAAACTGGCGCTTGGCGCCGCCCTCCATGTCGGCAAAGGGGCACTTCCGACCTCCTGTCGGTCGGCTCCCGTCCGGGTCCGGACCATGTCCTGGCGGATCTGGACGGTCGCCCTCCTGCTGGGGCTGGTGGTTCCCTTCGCCGGGTGCCGGAAGGGGGGGCACGGCCTGGTCGTGGCCGGGTCGACCTCGGTCCAGCCGGTGATGGAAAAGATCGTCGAGGCCTTTCGGCGCGCCCGGCCCGGGGTCAGGGTGACCGTCGAGGGGGGAGGGAGCAGTGCGGGGATCATGGCGGCGGTGACTGGGGCCGCCACGTTTGGCATGTCGTCGCGGGCACTGAAGCAGGACCATCCGGACGAAGCGGCCCTGCGGGTGTTCCCCCTCGCCCTGGACGGCATCGCGGTCATCGTGCATCCGTCGAATGTCGTCTCCGGCCTGAGCCTCGACCAACTGCGCGACCTGTTCACCGGCCGGCATCGCACCTGGAAAGCCGTGGGGGGGGCCGATCGGGAGGTCCACCTCATCGTCCGCGAGGAGGGTTCCGGCACGCGGGGGGCCTTCGACGAGATGGTCCTCACCCGGGGGAAGGAGCACCTGCGCCCGGATGCCTACGCGCTGGTGCAGGATTCCTCAGGAGGGGTGCGGGAGGTGGTCCGGGGCGACCCCGACGCCATCGGGTTCGTTTCCCTCGGCGTGGTCAACCAGACGGTGCGCGCCCTGGCCATCGACGGGGTGGTGCCGACCGCGGCGTCGGTTCGCGACGGCAGGTACCGCCTGGTGCGGCCGTTCCTCCTGGTGGCGCGGGAGGAACCGGCGGGCCTGGCCCGCGAGCTGTGGGAGTTCGCCGTGAGTTCGGCCGCCGAGCCGATCCTGGCGCAGGAGGGGCTGGTCCGTGTCGGACGCTGAGCGGTCATCGACCCAGCTGAGGCGCCGGGAGGAGAACATTCGTAGAGGCCTGCTGGCGGTGGCCTTTTCCGCCGTGCTGATCCTGGCCCTGATCATTCTGTTCGTGTTCCAGGCGGGCGTGCCGCTGATCTGGAAGACGGGCCTGCGGCCTTTCCTCGGCGGCCTGGAATGGGGGCCGACCCGGGGCGAATTCGGCATCCTGGCGATGATCGTGGGGACTGTCCAGGTCACCCTGGGGGCCCTGCTGTTGGGGGTGCCCCTGTCCCTGCTGACCGCGATCCACCTGTCGGAGTTCGCCAAACCCTCGACCCGGGCGGTGCTGAAGCCGCTCATCGAACTGCTGGCCGCGATCCCCTCGGTGGTCTACGGGTTCATCGGGGTGGTCGTGCTGGTGCCGTTCGTGCGCGAGACGTTCGGCGGGTCGGGGTTTTCCGTGCTGACCGCGGCGGTGGTGCTGGGCGTGATGATCCTGCCGACGGTGATCAGCATCTCGATCGACGCCCTGCAGGCGGTGCCGCACTCCTACCGGGAAGGGGCCCTGGCTCTCGGGGCCACTCCCTGGCAGGCGGTGACACAGGTGGTGGTCCCCGCCGCCCGGTCGGGCATCGTCACGGCGGTGGTGCTGGGCATGGGGCGGGCCATGGGCGAGACCATGGCGGTCATCATGGTCGCCGGCAACGCGGTGGTGGTGCCGACCTCCCCCCTGCATCCCTGCCGCACGCTCACCAGCAACATCGCCCTCGAGATGGCCTACGCCGCCGGCGACCACCAGAAAGCGCTGTTCGCCACGGGGGTGGTGCTGTTCGTGATGATCTTTCTGCTCAATGCCGCGGCGACGGCGCTGGTGCGGCGGCGGTGAGATGACTCCCGAGACCAGGCAGGCCAACCTCCGCTGGAACCGCCTCGGCCAGAGGCTGTGCCGGGGCATGACCCTGGCGGTCGTCGCCGTGCTGGTGGCGATCCTGGCCTACCTTGTCTGGAACGGCGGGGACCGTCTCACGGTCGGCTTCTTCCTCGATTCACCGCAGGACCTGGGCCGTCAGGGCGGGATTCTGCCCATTCTGGTGTCGACCATGGTGCTGGCTGTCCTGGCGCTGGTCATCGCGGTTCCTTTGGGAATCGGCACCGCCGTCTACCTGACCGAATACACCCGCGAAGGGTGGGTGACCACCGTGATCCGGTTCGGCGCGGAATGCCTGGCGGGCATTCCTTCCATCATCTTCGGGCTGTTCGGGTTCATCCTGTTCGTCGTCCATCTGGGCCTGGGCTGGTCGATCCTGTCGGGGGCCCTGACCCTGGCCTGCATGGTCCTGCCGACCATCATCCGCACCTCCGAGGAGGCCATCAAGGCGGTGCCGGCCGTCCTGCGGCAGGTCGGCTTCTCCCTGGGGGCGACCAAGTCGCAGGTCATCTGGCACATCGTCCTGCCCCAGGCCCGCCGCGGCATCATCACCGGCGTCATCCTGGCCCTGGGGCGGGTGATGGGGGAGACGGCCTGCGTCATCTTCACCACCGGGATCTCGATGGAGATGCCGTCCTCGCCGCTCGATTCGGCGCGGTCGATGGCGGTGCACTTCTACCTGCTGGCCCGCGAGGGCATCAGCATGGAGATGGCCAACACCACCGCGCTGGCGCTGGTGGCCATGATCCTGCTGATCAACACCGCCGCCGCTTTCCTGGTGGCCAGGAGGTCCTCGCCATGACCGCCGAACCCCGCCCGCGCGACCTGATCCTGGAGGCCGAGAACCTGTCGTTCACCTATCCCCCCACCGCCAAGGGGCCCGGCCAGAGAGCGCTCGACGGCATCTCGCTGGGGGTCGAGCGCGGCACCATCTTCGGCATCATCGGCCCCAGCCGCTCGGGCAAGTCCACCTTCCTGCGGCTGATCAACCGACTGCAGGAGGTGACCGCTCCCGGGCAGGTCGAAGGCGGCCTGCGGTTCGAGGGGAAGGAGATCTACGACCCGGGGCGCGATCCGTACCAATTGCGCCGCGAGATCGGGTTCTGCTTCGACAAGCCCCAGGCCCTCGACCTGTCGATCGCCGACAACGTGACGTTCGGGCCGCGCCTGGCGGGCATCACCGCGCGGGGCGAACTCGATGCCATCATCGAGGAGACCCTGCGGGCGGCCAACCTGTGGGACGAGGTGAAAGACCGCCTGACGCTGAACGCCAACCGGCTGTCGGGAGGCCAGAAACAGCGGCTGGCCCTGGCCCGCACCCTGGCCCTGCGCCCGAAACTGCTGCTGCTCGACGAGCCGTGTTCCGCCCTCGACCCCATCTCCACGGCCCGCATCGAGGAGGCGCTCGCGGCGATGAAGCACCGCACCACCTGCATCCTGGTCACCAACAACACCAAGCAGGCCGCCCGGCTGGCCGACCGCACCGCCTTTTTCCTGATGGCGAAGCTGGTCGAGGAAGGACCGACCCAGCAGGTGTTCACCAATCCCGCGGACGACCGGACCGACGACTACATCTCCGGGAGGTTCGGATGAACCCGCCGGTCGTCGAGGCCCGCCGCCTGAACTTCTTCTACGGCACCTTCCAGGCGCTGAAGGAGATAACCCTGGAGATCGAGGCCAACCGGGTGACAGCGCTGATCGGGCCGTCGGGGTGCGGCAAGTCGA
>CAZKPI010000227.1:0-7475 GCA_964554555.1 uncultured bacterium | reverse complement strand
GCCTGCACCTTCTTCAGGGTGCGGGTTGCCGGGTTCATCGTGGTTTCCCACAGCTGCTCGGGGTTCATCTCGCCCAGACCCTTGTAGCGCTGGAGGCTGACCCCGTCACTGCCGCCGAACTCCGCGACCAGCCGGTCCTTTTCGGCATCGGAGTAGGCGTACTTCTCGACCTTCCCCTTCTTGATCTTGTACAGGGGCGGCTGGGCGATGTAGAGATAGCCCTTGTCGATGATCTCGGGCATGTACCGGTAGAAGAAGGTCAGCAGGAGGGTGCGGATGTGCGCCCCGTCGACGTCGGCGTCGGTCATGATGACCAGACGGTGGTAGCGGGTCTTGGTGATGTCGAAATCGTCCTTGCCGATGTTGGTGCCGACCGCGGCGATGAGATCCTGGATGATCTCGTTGCCGACGACCTTCTCGAGCCGGGTTTTCTCGACGTTGAGGATCTTGCCGCGCAGGGGAAGGACCGCCTGGGTCTTGCGGTCGCGCCCCTGCTTGGCCGAACCGCCGGCGCTGTTGCCCTCGACGATGAACAGTTCGCTCTTGGCGGGGTCGCGTTCCTGGCAGTCGGCCAGCTTGCCGGGCAGGGAGGAACCTTCCAGGGCGGTCTTGCGGCGGGTCAGTTCGCGCGCTTTCTGGGCGGCGATGCGGGCCCGCATCGAGGTCAGGATCTTGTCGAGCACCGGTTTGGCCACCATCGGGTTCTGCTCGAGGAATTCCGCCAGGAACTCGGTGCAGACCGAGTCGACGATGCCGCGCACCTCCGGGTTGCCGAGCTTGCCTTTGGTCTGCCCCTCGAACTGCGGTTCGGGCACCTTGATCGACAGGACGCCGACCAGTCCTTCGCGCACATCGTCGGTGGTGATCTTGACCTCCTTGCCTTTGTCCTTCCCAAGGAGGGTGGGATCTTTCTTGAGATAGTCGTTGAAGACCTTGGTCAGGGCGGAGCGGAAGCCGACCACGTGGGTGCCGCCATCGACCGTGTTGATGTTGTTGACGAAGGCGAAGAACTGCTCGGAATACCCGTCGTTGTAGGACAGGGCCACGTTGACCTCGACCCCGTCGCGTTCCTTGGAGAAGGAGACCACGTCACGGAACAGGGGCGTCTTGGTCTCGTTGAGGAACTCGACAAAACTGGCGATCCCCCCCTTGTATTCGAACAGGTGACACTTCTGGGTGGACTTCTGCCGCAGAACGATCTTGACACCGGGGTTCAGGAAGGCCAGTTCCCGCAACCGCCGGGACAGGATGTCGAAATTGAACTCGGTGTTCTGGAAGATCTGGTGGTCCGGCAGGAACCGGACCTTGGTGCCGCGCCGCTCGGCGCCGCTGGTGACGGTCATCGGACCCACCGGCTCGCCGCGCCGGAAGGACTGCTGGTAGGTGTCGCCGTCGCGCCAGACCGTGACCTCGAGCCATTCCGACAGGGCATTGACCACCGAGATACCGACGCCGTGCAGGCCGCCGCTGAACTTGTAGCTCTTCTTGTCGAACTTGCCGCCCGAATGCAGGACGGTCAGGATCACCTCCAGGGCGGGTTTGCCGGTGGCCTCGTGGATATCGACCGGGATGCCGCGGCCGTCGTCGAGCACGGAGATGGACCCGTCATCGTGCATGTTGATGTGGACCGTGGTGGCATAGCCGCCCATCACCTCGTCGATGCTGTTGTCGACCGCCTCCCAGACGAGGTGGTGCAGTCCATCGATGCCGGTGCCGCCGATATACATGCCCGGCCGCTTGCGGACCGCTTCCAGGCCTTCCAGAACCTGGATGTTCTTGGCGGAATACTCGCCGTTCGACACCTGCCCGTTCTCGCCGTTCCCGTTGCGAACGGGGGCCATCTGGGCGGATCCTTTGTCCTGTTCGTTCATGCCGTTCTACTCCTCGTGGGGAACCGGATGCGGGGCGGGGGATCCCCGGCCGGCGGGGGGCCTCAGGTAGAGGGCCCCGGGAAAGGGAGAGGTCCGCCCGCGGTGGGCGAGCGCCTCGGGGGAGATGGTGGACGTCAGCCAGCGGCCGCCTGTGGTCAGCACGGCACTGCGCGCTTCGGAGCCGGCGGCGGGGCGGGCGGCCAGCGCCCGGCGCCGCGTGGCCGGATCAACGGTCTGCAGGTTGACGATGGCCACGCAATAGTGCAGGTCGACGAATTCCTGGCCGCCGAGATGGATCAGCATGCCGGTTCTCCGGCGCCCAGGGCCAGGAAATCCTTCCAGGCGGGGTCAAGCAGGAACCGGCCGGCGGGGTCGTCAAGATCAATCAGGTGGGGATGAAGACCGGTCTGGAAGATGACCGCGCGCAGCATCTCGTAGCGCATCTTGAGCCAGACGCCCCCCTGGAAGCTTTCCTGCAGGGAGCGGCCCAGGACCCGCACCTGGGCCAGGGCCTCGCCCGCCATGTCACTGCGCAGGGCGTCGAATTCGAGCGGCTGGAGACCGGGAACCTGGCGCCGGATTTCCTCCTGGGTGAGCCAGGGGGTTTCGTAGAGGAGACGGCGGGCGGCGGCCAGATCCTGTTCCCGGGCCCGGCACTGGCAGATGGAGCAGGTGTCGAGGGCATGCGGCACGAGATTCGACCCGCAGGTGCGGCACAGGTGGTATCCCTGCTGGCGCAGGCCTTCCAGCCGGGCGCGCAGTTTCTGACGACATTCCTGAATCTTGCGGGTCAGTTCGGGATGGCCGATGTCGGGCAGGTCGGCCTGCGGCTGGGCCCTCCAGTCGGGCCACACGAGAGCGGGGGATTCCCGCAGAACGGCCGGGATCACCCCGACCTCCCCGTGGATGCGGGTGATGCGGGCATCAGGAAACAGCCGCTGGAGATTGGCGTGGATCTGCGGCTTCAGATAGGTGAGGGTCTGCATCCATTGCGAGTCGGCGCACCGCACCACCAGGCGTCCCCGCACCAGCCGGATGGGATAGACAAACCGGCGCAGGTCCCGGCCGGCGATCGTTTCCCAGGAATAGGCAAGCCGGCCGAGCAGGATCAGGTCACGCACGCTGGCATCCCACCGCCCCGGCTCCCTGGCTTCGGCAGGGGAGGCGGCGTTCCCGCGCCCCTGTTTCCGCTGACGCTCCCGGAACAGGGCGAGGCATTTCCCCACCTCGTGTTTCAACGGAGTGGGAGCCTTGGACCGAGTTCTCGCCGGTTTTCCCATAAGGTTGGGTGAAGAAATCCCATGATACTCCAAACCAACCCCGGTTTCAAGGGGCTGGGATCGTCTCAAACATTGTCTGCAAGAGGATTTCCTGGGAAATTCCATCATCCTGCCGGCAGACGAAAACCCCTCCTGGGTCTCAGGAGGGGGAAAGAAAGGGAAACCCCGGAGGAGGTCTGCCGTCAGGACCGCCCCTGGGGGTTGACGTAACGAGCCACCCGCTCAAACTCCTGCCGGAAATCGGCGTTGTCTTTCAGCAGGCCCTGGATCTTCTCGCAGGCATGCATGACGGTGGTGTGGTCGCGGCCGCCGAAGGCCTCCCCAATCAGGCCCAGCGAGGAATCGGTCAGCATCTGGGCCAGCCGCATGGCCACCTGCCGGGGCAGTACCAGGTTCTGGGAGCGGCGTTTGCTGGTCATCTCGCCTTCGGGAATGTCGTAATACTGGGCCACCCGCTTCTGGATCCAGGAGATGGTGATCCGGCCGGGGGTGTTTTCCCGCAGGAAATCTTTCAGGATATGGTCGACGAGGTCGCGATCGACCGGCTTCTGAACAACGCCGGCGTAGGCCACCACGCGGTTGAAGGCACCTTCGAGGACCCGGATGTTGTCAGTGACGTTTTCGGCCAGGTACATCAGGATCTCGTCGGGAACCCGGATCACGCAATCGGCCGCCGCCCGCTTCAGGATGGCCACCCGCATCTCCAGATCGGGAGCCTGGATGTCGGCCACGATGCCCATTTCAAACCGCGACACCAGCCGTTCCTCGAGCTTGTTGATCTTCTTGGGAGGGGAGTCGGAGGTGAGGATGATCTGCTTCTTGTTCTGGAAGAGCTCGTTGAAGGTGTGGAAGAACTCCTCGACCACGGCCTCCTTGCCGGCAAAGAACTGCACGTCGTCGATGAGCAGGAGGTCCTTTTTCCGGTATTTGGCCCGGAACTCGCTGGTTCGCTTGCCGGAAATGGACTCGATGAAATCGTTGGTGAACGCCTCCGACGACAGGTAAGCCACCTTCGCCTTGGGGTTCTGCCGCAGGACTTCCTGCCCGATGGCCTGCATCAGATGGGTCTTGCCCAACCCAACGCCGCCGTAGATGAACACCGGGTTGTACATCGTGCCGAGGTTCTTGGTGACGGCCTGGCAGATGGCATGGGCGAACTGGTTGCTCTTGCCGACGACAAAGGTGTCGAAGGTGTATTTCCCGTTGAACTGCGTTTCACCGCGGGAAATCGACCGGGGTTTCTCGGACGGGGCCGCGGTTTCGACGACCGGGGTCTCAGCAATGGTCGGCAACCCGAGCTGTTGCGGCCGTTCAGGGCCGTTCCGCTTCAGCCGGGTGACGAACATGCACTGCAGAGGCGGCGTATTCTCCTGAAGGACTTTCTGGATAAGAATCCTGTATTTGCGCTCGTTCCAATCCTTGCAAATCTCATTCACGGCTTCGAGAACGAAATGTTCGCCTTCGATTCCGCGCGGCTGGATGGCATTGAGGAAGAGCTTCAGGCCTGCTTCATTATCCTGCGACTTGATCTCTCCGGTAATCCGGTTCCAGAGATCGACCGTGGCTTTCATCAGCATCACCTCACCCAAAGGTACTGCCCTTTTCAGGGAAGGGGGTACCCTTGCGAGTTGAAGAGTCGGGGGGATTTTTCGCGATCGGATTGCTTCCCGAGCATAGCAGATCAACCCCCGGTTGGCAAGACCCTTTCTGCATTTCCGGCCCATCAATCATCTGATAGGTCAGGGGAAAACCCAGTGGAAAAACCGTGGAGATTCTGTGGAGATCGGGTATTTTCCAAAAACCGGGGGAAACCGTGGAGAACCCCGGGGTTGTTTCCGCAAGGTTATCCACCGGACAAAACCCTTTCTGGTGGCTTGTCGCGAAGGTTATCCCCCAATTCCACACACCTACTACTAGAACGACTTGTTTTCATAAAGGGGTACACCGTTTTTTGTTGTGCGTTGCCGACGGGTTATCCGTCGGTGGGGAGTCACCATACTCCCTTTGGGTTCTTCTCGCAACTTTTCGCCAACCCCCTTTGGCTTTGCAAGGGAGCGATAGCCAACCCTGGTTCCATCACCCTCATTCCCGGGAGGGCCTCCGTTGACGCGGGGAAGGGCATCTGCTATAACCTTGCAGATTTCGGAAATGAGGAACCGCCGATGAAAAGCAAATCGTCCCTCCCCCCCCGCCCCAAAACGCCCAGCCCCGCCGCGGTCGACCGGTCGTCCCCCCCCCTTGAGGACGTCCTCCAGATCATTCGGCTGATGGGTGAAAGCCAATTGGCGGAGGTCGAACTGGAAACCCCCGAGCTCAAGATCTCCCTGAAGAAGCATGCCTGTCCCCCGCCCGTTCCTCCCGCACCCTCTTACCCCCTGCCTGCCCAGGTCGCCATGCCCTTTGTTTCGAACGGCCTTGCGGTGCCGACGGTGGCCAGCGAACCGAAAACCGAAGGCAAGGCCTCGCCTTCCAAACCGGAGAAACCAGCGCCTGCCGTCCCCCAGAAGAGTTACCACAAGATCCTTTCCCCCATGGCTGGCACCTTCTATCGGGCCCCGTCCCCCACCTCGCCCCCCTACGTCAGCGAAGGTGATCAGGTCACCCCAGGAAAACCCGTCTGCATCGTCGAAGCCATGAAACTCATGAATGAGATCAAGGCCGACAAGGCTGGCCGGGTCGTCAAGATCCACGTGGTCAACGCCAAGCCGGTCGAAAAGGGAACCCTGTTGTTTGAGATCGACACGGAGCCGGCGTCATGACGACCGTCTACGATCTCGTCATCATCGGCGCGGGTCCCGGAGGATATCCCCTGGCTCTGCGCCAGGCCAGAAAGGGCTGGAAAGTCGCTCTTGTCGAGGCCGACCAGGTCGGCGGCACCTGCCTGAACTGGGGGTGCATCCCCACCAAGGCCCTGCTCGCCTCCGCCAAGGGCCTGCATTTCCTTCGGCATGCCGACCGGCTGGGCCTGACCGCGGGCACCCCCGGCTTCTCCTGGGACAAAGTACAGGAGCGGAAGGACGCCGTGGTCTGCCAGCTCCGTTGCGGGATCGAAAAACTGCTCACCACCGCCGGCGTCACCCTGGTACGGGGCTGGGGAACCCTTCAGCCCGGCCGGCGGGTGACCGTGACCGGGGCGGAACCCGCCGACCTCGAAGGGAAGAGGATCTGTCTCGCCATCGGTTCCGTTCCCGGAGTGCCCGCCGTGTTTCCCCAGGACCGTTCCCTCTTCTGGACCAGCAATGAAGCCCTGCATACCCGCGAAATCCCCGAAACCCTCCTGGTGGTCGGAGGCGGGGTCATCGGCCTCGAGCTCGGCCAGGTCTTCGCCGAGTTCGGCAGTCAGGTGACCGTGGTCGAGATGATGCCCCAGATCCTGCCCGGCCTCGACACCGCCACGGCCAAACGGCTTCTGCCCGTCTTCAAGAAGGCCGGTCTCGAGATCCTGGTCGGACAGAAGGTCGAGGGTCTCCAGGCCGACCAGGGTTTGGTCACCTGCCAGGTCGGCGGCCAGGCCCGGACCTTCCGCAAGGCCCTGCTTGCCATCGGCCGCCGGCCGAACCTCCGGTGTCTGGAAGGATCTCCGGTGAAGCTCGAGCAGAAGGGGCCGTTCCTGGCCGTGAACGAACGGTTCGAGACCAGCCAGTCTGGGGTCTATGCCATCGGCGACGCCATTCCCGGCCCGATGCTTGCCCACAAGGCCACCTACGATGCCGAACTGCTGGCCCGGCAATGGGACGGCGAGACGGCGGCGCCCGACTATCGCACGGTCCCCTCCTGCGTCTACACCTATCCCGAGATCGCCTGGGTCGGCCTGTCGGAAGAGGAGGCCCGCCGCCAGGAGATCCCCTTCAAGGCCGGCCGCTTCCTGTTTTTGGCCAATGGCCGCGCCCTGGCGATGGGCGAACCCGAGGGCCAGGCCAAGGCCCTGGTCGATCCCGAGGGCCGGCTGGTCGGAGCGGTGCTGTGGGGCCCCGAGGCCAGCGACCTGATCCAGGAACCCACCCTTCTGCGCGCCCTGAACGTGGGCGGGCACGCCTTCTCGCAGGTCATTCACCCCCATCCGACCCTCTCTGAAGCTTTCCTGGAGGCCTACGAAAACGCCCTCGGCCGCAATCTGCACGGGTAAGCGGGGGCCATGAGCACGGTCGGGTTCCTCAATCTGCCCCCCTGGCTGGCGGACCTGCGGCAGGGCCTGCACGACCACGGAATGGCCGACCTTCTGCGGGCGCCGGTCCTGGGCACCGAGGATGTCGATCCGCCCTGGACCTCCTTCCCCGACGAAGAGTTCTTCGGAACCGTCGATACCGGCCTGCAGTTCGCCGAC
>CAZKPI010000226.1:0-7504 GCA_964554555.1 uncultured bacterium | reverse complement strand
GCGCGCCTCGGTCACCCCGTCCGACAGAAACACCAGGAGGTCACCCGGCACGAAGGGACAGGTGACCCCCTGGAAATACGGCCGCTGTCCGATGCCCAGGGCCGGGTTGCCCGAAGCCAGCGGGACCGCCTCTTCGGTCTCCCCTTTGAGCAGGAGCACGGGGGGGTGGCCGCAGTTCACGACGAAGAGCAGGCGGGCCTGCATGTCGAGGCGCGCGAAGACCAGGGTGACGAAGCTGGTGAGGGCGCCGAGGTGGGCGGCGATCTCGGTGTGGACGAAGCCCAGGATGGTTTCGGGGTGCGGGGGGGAGCCGTGCCGGACGGTGGCCAGCCGACTGCGGGCCCGCAGGAAGGCCAGCCGGGTGGCGGCCGCGATCAGGGCGGCGGGGATCCCCTTTCCCATCACGTCGCCCACCAGCACGTCGAGCAGGTGGTCGTTGTCGGGGAAAAAGTCGACGAGGTCGCCGTCGACGTGCATGGAAGGCCGGGACAGCACGGCCACTTCCGCTCCGGGGCGGGGCCCGGGCGGGCGGCCGACCAGCAGTTCCCGGTGGATCTCGCCGGCAATCCGGATCTCCCGCTCGTGGACCTCGCGCAGGGCCCGTTCGGCCGTGCGGGTGGCGGTGACGTCACGGAACTCCCACAGGTGGCCGAGGCGTTCCCCGTCGACCTCGAGCGGGATGCGGTCCCGTTCCAGAATCCGGCCGTCGTTCAGCCGGAACTCGCGGGTTCCCGGGGCGGCGGCGCTCTCGGAGAACAGGGGCCGCCAGGCCTCCGGCAGTGCGCTGGCGGGGGGGGCGGACGCCGGGTCCGTGGGGTGGAGGGGAGGCGCGGGTGCGGCGAACGGGAGGTGCACCAGGCGTTCGTCGGTGGGGAACATCTCCCGGAAGCGCTGGTTGAGAAACTGGATGACGTGCTGTCCGTCCTCGACCAGGATGCCCGAGGACAGGTGCTCGATCAGGGTGATCAGAAGGTGGGTGGCGCGGCGCAGGTTCTCCTCGGTCTTCTTGCGCGAGGTGATGCGCTGGAAGACGGCCATGCCGCCAATGATCTCTTCGTTCCCCCCCCGCACCGGCAACAGGTGGACATCGTAGATATCCTGATTGAAGGGAATTTCGGCCAGGTGGGTCTCCCCCTGGAGAGCGCCGCGGAAATACGGGGCGAGCCGGTCGAAGACCGCGTGGGGCAGGGCATCCATTACATGGCAGGGCTCGCCGGCGGGTGGGTCTCCCCGGTCGGTCTTTTCCGCCAGGGCCCGAAGTCCGGGCGGCAGTCCCATCCGTTCGAGATCCCGGCCATCGGCCAGGATGACCTTCATCCGCCGGTTGAACAACAGGACCACACCGTCCGGGAAATGGCGCGCCAGGGTCCGGTAGCGGGCCGATGAGCGGTCGGCGGCTTCCAGGGCTTCCCAGCGGATGAACGCGAGGGCGAACAGTTCGGCCGTCAGCCTCAGCAGGCGCAGGTCTTCCGCGGTCCAATGCTTCTCCATGCGGAAGGAATCGAATCCGATGGTTCCCAGCAGTCGCCCGTCAGCCATCAAGGGCAGGACGGCTTTGGATTTCAGGCCGGTCGCCTCCCAGAGCCGGCGTTCGGCCTCCCCTTCCGGGGGGATGGCGGTGAGCGATGGGATCAGCAGAGGTTCGCCGCGGCGGTAGGCCTCCATTGACCACGAAAACCCGGCCAGGTGCAGGCCCGTACTGCCGGAGCGCCGGGGCGGGGTGGCGGAACCAGACCACCGGAAGGTGCGGGCAATGGCGGTTCCGTCGTCCGAGAACAGGTGGATGTTCGCCTGGTCGACCCCGGCGCCGGTGCCGAGTTCGCCCAGGGCATTGAGGATGCGGGTGTCGAACGACCCTGGGCCGGCCTTCATCAGCTCCGAAGAGATGGCGCAGACCACCCGTTCCATTTCGATCCGGTGGTGGAGGTGGCTGTCGGGATCGGCGGCAGGAGCGGGGGTCGGGGCCCCTCTTCGGATCAGGGCCTCTCTTCGAATCAAACCTCGAGCCATGCGGCGCCTCCTGCTGTGCACCGCAAGCAGTGTGCCGCGTACCATCCGTCGGAGGGAGGGAAGCGGACCCTCTGATGTGGGAAAAATTCCCGAAAACGAGGGAAAAATTCCTTTCTTTCGAAACGATCGAAGATCCGGCGGGGGCTCAGGTCTTTTCCCGGGGCGGAATGGGCGGTTCGGCGGCGGGCCCGGCCGCTTCCGCCCTGGGCTCGGTCGTTCCCGTCGCCGCCCCGGCGGGGAACAGGTCCTCCAGGAGGGTGATTGAATCCAGGTCTGCCACCGCCTCCTGCAGGGTGGTGCCGGCGGCTTCCGGCTGTCCGGAAAGCCGCTGTCGCAGAAGGTTGAGTCGCGAGGCCACCCGCACCTGTGCGGTGGTGAACTGGTCGATTTCGCCGCGCTTGGCCCGGAGACTGGCACTGGTGGCCGCCAGTTCCCGCATCAGGCCGCGGAATTCCTGGCGTTCGCTCTCGTGATCAGCCTTGCCGAGCTGGTCCCCCAGTTCCCTGAGGCGGGTCTCGATGCGGGGAAGTTCCTCGTCGAGCAGTTCCTGGACCGACTCGACCCGGTCCCGCTCGGCGAACAGCTTCAGGCGGACCTTTTCCAGCTGGACGAGATACGCCTGCAGGCCGCGCCGCCGCAGGAGGTTCCGCAGAGGCTCGAACTCCTCGCGGACCGTCTCGAGCATCCGCCACTGGCGGCGTTCGGCGTAGCTACGAACCATCCAGAACAGGACGATCAGGAGCGTGGCTCCCAGCGGAACGGCCGACCAGGCCGACAGACCGGCCAAGCCGCCGATGAGTCCCATCACGACCGCCCGAAAAGCGCCGAAGAACCACTCGATGAGCCCGGTGAGGAAGGAGAGGGCGATCTTGGACAGCGCCAGCAGGACCACCAGGCCCAGCATCAGACAGCCGAACAGCCAGATGGAGCAGGCCAGGCAGGGGGAGGACGGCAGGCGCATGGTGGACTCCCAACGACCACATGGTTCCCGGTGCCGGCGGGCAGATCCGGTTCTGACATGATAGCACGGTGGGCCGGACCGTCGGCGCGGCGAAAGGTCCTCAGCCCAGGACCAACGCAGACCTGGAAACCTCGGTCAGAGCGGGAGGGGCTCTGCTCCTCCCCGGCCCCCTCGCCCGGGGGCACCGGCTGGCCGGTGGAACTCCTCAGGTCTCGGGCGGAGGTTCGCTACCAGCCCAGAACGACCTTCAGGATGCCGATGGCGGCCAGGGCCACGGCAACAAAGATGCCCTTGGCCTTCAGTTCGGCCAGCTCTTCCTGGGGGTTGGGTCGGGTGGGTTGATCCATGGGTTTTCTCCATTTCCGAACCGGCACGCCACGGTGTGCCAGTGTCCGCCGCCAGGACGGCATTCCTGGAAAAGGAAAACTGCCATCTGCCGGCATCGACAGATGGCGGCCCGACCATCTGAGAAAACCTTCGAAACCTGCGTTCCGAACCCTTGCTTTCTCATCATACCATTTTTTCCTGGAGAGTCCAAGGTCGGGGGCATCTTCCATTTTTCCGCGGCCTTTCCCTTACCGTCCGCACCGGGCCCTCCCCGGCAGTACTCCAGGTGCGTCTTTCCGGCGGCAAAAGGAAACGGGGAAACCCTTTCGGGCTTCCCCGCGCGTGAGTTGCTGGCGGCCGGCCGCGGCCGGGAGGCCGTTCCGGCGCTATTTTACCAGTGGGGGGAGATCATACAGGACGTCGTCCCACGGATGGCGGTAGAGCGGCGCCTTCATGCGGGTCTGGTCCATGTAATGGCCGATCATGCCGATCGTGCGGCCGAGCAGGAAAAGGCCGTTCAGGCCGCCGCTGTCGACCACGCTCTGGATGCGTTCCTCGTCCCAGCCGAGGCCGTACATCATGTCGACCGACAGCACGCCGATGGCCCCGTCGACGTTCAGGATCAGGGTGTCCTTCTTGGCGGTGGTGAGTTTTTCGACCTCGAGGGCGTAGTCGAGCAGAGGCGTCTTGGGGAACTGCTCGTTGGCAAACCGTTTGAGCAGGACGACGCGCATGTCAGGGTTCTTGAGGCTCTTGACCAGGTGGCCGATGCCCTGGATCTTCTGGTTCTTCTTCTTCATCGACTCGACGAACTCGGCGGGGCTCATCTTCGCGTCGAAGGCCGCCTTGAAGGACAGGGCGGCGCCCGCCACGGCGCCGCCGAAGCGGGGGCCGATGGTCAGGATGCCGGAAGCCACGGCGCTCATCAGGTCGCGCCCGGCGCGGGCCGTGACGATGGTGTTGTGGGCGCCTGAGACGCACGGGCCGTGGTCGGCCGACAGTTTCAAAACGATCTCCATGAAGCTGGCCGCCCATTTGGGCAGGCGCTCCTTGAACCACAGCAGGCCGATGACCTCGCCGACCGAATAGTTCTCGGAGATCACCTTGCTGATCTTGTGACCGGCGTAGACCAGCTCATCGCCGGAATCGTCGGAGATGGTGCAAGTGAAGTTGGTGGGGCGGCGCACCAGGTTGCGGGCGGCGGCCTCCTTGTAGTTCATCGGGATGGCCGGGGCATCGACGTCGGGAATGGGCTTGTGCAGACCATCGGCGACGAGCTTGTCGAAGGTGTGCTTGATGGCCTGGCCGAAGTCGTCGAACGACTGCGGCACCACCACGCCGACCTCACGCAGGGCCTGGTTCTTGGCCTCGGCGGTCTCCCGGCGGGCGTCCGCCTTGGCGCCGGCGTGGCCGAACTGGATGCCCTTGGGCATGTACTTGATCGAGGTGCCGGTGACCCACATCACCAGCGGTTTTTTGATCTTCCCCTGCTTGACGGCATCGACGATGCGCCACTCCTCCTCGCCGCCGACCTCGCCGAGGCAGACCAGCATCTTGATGGCGGGGTTGGCCTCGAAGCGGAGCAGGTGCTCGAGCAGGTTGGAACCGGGGTAGGCGTCGCCGCCGATGGCGATGCCCTCGAACAGGCCGTCGCTGTTGCGGGAGATGATGTTGTAGGCCTCGTTGGACATGCCGCCGGACTTGCTGACGAACCCGACCGAGCCGGCGCGGTGCAGTTTGCTGGAGACGATGTTGTCGATGGTGCCGCCGGTGTTGCCGATCTTGAAGGCGCCGGCGGCGATGCCGCCGACGGTGGCGGGGCCGATGATGACCTTGTTCTTGCGCAGGGCCACGGCGCGCATGTGGCGCGAGAACCGCTCGGGGATGCCCTCGGCGATAACGACCACGGTGCGCAGTTGGTCCTGTTCCAGGGCCTGCATGGTGGTGTCGAAGGCCGACCGGAAGGAGGCGAAGTTGATCATGACGTCGGCCTCGGGGTGCTTGGCGCAGGCCGCGGCGAGGTCGGGATACACCGGGACGAAGACCTCCTTCTTCCCGTAGAAGCACTTGAACAGGTCGGTGCGGCCGGGGTCGACGATGGCGGCGACCGAGGGCTTCTCGCGCTTACAGCAGTAGTCGAAGTCGAGCATGCGCTGGACGGCGTTGGTCTGCATGCCGAAGATGATGGACCGGGTGTCGCGGTCGAACAGCAGATAATCGGGGCGTTTCATCTCGTCGTTCTTCCTTTCCGTGGCGGCCTCAGGCCTGCAGAGCATCTTTCACGATGCGGGTCATGTGGTATTCGGGACCGTGGACCTCGATGGGGAGCCCGAGGTCCTCGGCGGCCTTGCGGATGTTGGCCAGGCCCTCGTGGAAATTCGGCCCGCCGCGCCGCACATAGATCTTCGTGTTGACCTTCTTCAGTTTTCCTGCATACTCCTTGAGGGCCATGATGATGCCGGTGAAGGTCTTGGCCACGTCGGTGAAGTTGGCGATGCCGCCGCCGATGATCAGGGCCTTGCTCTTCCCCTCGGGATGAGGCTTGCGGGTCATCAGGTCCATGACCACTTTGGCGTATTCGTAGGTCAGCTGAGTGCTGGGGTCGCCCGAATACTCGCCGTAGAAAGCCAGCTCTTTGGCGTAGCCCAGGTCGCAGACGGTGTCGGCGAAGATGACCGAGGCGCCGCCCCCCGCCACCATGTTCCAGACGCGGCCGTCGGGGTTGAGCAGAGTCAGCTTCAGCGAAGCGCCCGACATCGCGTCGAGTTCGCGCACCTTCTGTTCCTCAGGGGTCAGTTCCCGCCCGAAGGCGGCCGGGAACTCGATGTCCTCGCCCCAGTACTTGCCGGCGCAGAACTCGGCGGTGTCGTCGAGCTTGGCCACCAGGTCGAGGGGAACGATCTTACCGTCGGCGATGGCGAAGGGGTTGATCTCGAGGTAGGCGAAGTGCAGGGCCGCGAACAACCGGTAGAGGCCCGTCACGAACTTCGCCACGGTCTTGCGGTTCTTGCCCAGGTCTTTGGGAAGGGCCTTCTCGATGTCGACGCCGGCGATGCCTTCGATGACCGGTACGTGGATGGAAACCACCTTGTCCCAGTTCTCCTCGACGTTGATTCCGCCTTCGAGCGAGAAGTAGATGGTGTCGCCCTCGGCGCCCGACTTGATGGCGACGTAATACTCGGTGTCATGGGCCACGCAGGGCTCGATCAGGAAATGGGTGAGCGTGCCGGTGATCTCGCCGACCTTCGTCTCCTTGCCCATCCGTTCCTTGATCCACTTCTTCGTCTCCTCGAAATCCTTCTTGACGAGGACGAGACCGTGTTTGCCCCGCTTGCCGAACAACTGGTCGGGCTTGGCCACGAGGGGCTCCTTGCCCAGCCAGGGATGGTCTTCCTTCAGTTTCGCCCAGTCGGTATGCCGGTCGACCAGGACGATCTTGCCGTCATACCCGGCCTCGCCGCCCAGGAACTCCGGCAGGTGCCGGGCCAGCATCTTCTTGCCGTGATATTCGCGAATGCCTCGTTGTGCCATCTTCGATCTCCTGTTCCAAGTGATGTATCGCTGTGTCTGGCTTGTATAGCGCTTTCCGGGGGCTGGTGTCAAGATCCGGAAGGCGGGGAGGGCCGGCGTTTCGCGGCCCGGGGCAGTACCATGCGCGATTCCCGCCACCCCCGCCCCCGATCATGGCCGGGGCGGTCGGTGAGATCCCGCCCGGAGTGATTGGCCGCGGACCCCAGACCGGTTTTCCCGTCTTCCTGCCGGTGCGCCCTTCGAGGTGGGCTTTCATGGTATACTTTTCCGGGAGAACGCCATGCGCCTGGATCGGACAATTACCCGCCTCATCAGGGGGCCACACCGGAAGGAAGATGCGGCCGGGCCGGAAGTGAGCGACCTGGACCCGGCGACGTTGTTCGATTCCGTCTGGGACATCACGTGTGACGCCTGGGCTTTCTTCCGCCGCGACGATGCTGAACGAAGACTACAAAGACATCTTACGGCTTTTTCTCGCCGAAGGGGTTGAATTCCTGGTGGTTGGGGCCTATGCCCTGGCGGCCCACGGCCTTCCCCGGGCGACCGGAGACATTGACCTCTGGGTGAGGCCGGAGATCGGCAATGCCGGCAAGGTCCTGCGGGCCCTCGCGGCTTTCGGTGCCCCCGTCAAGGATCTGACCCCCGCGGATTTTTCCGCTCCCGAGGTCATCTTCC
>CAZKPI010000225.1:0-7512 GCA_964554555.1 uncultured bacterium | reverse complement strand
TGCGGGCGCCGTAGGTCGAGATGAAGTATTCGGCCTGGTTGAGGCCTTCCCGGAAGTTGGACTTGATGGGGAAGGCGAGAATGTCGCCTTTCGGGTTGGACATCAGACCGCGCATGGCGGCCAGCTGGCGGATCTGCTGCATGTTGCCGCGGGCGCCGGAGTAGGCCATCATGTAGACAGGGTTGTACTCCCCGAGTTTGGCCTGGGCTTCGAACAACTGGACCAGGTCGTCGGAGACGTCCTCGGTGGCCTTGGTCCAGATGTTGATCTCGTGCTGTTTGCGCTCCTCGCGGCTGATCTGCTTGCGCTCCCACCGCTCCTTGATCTTGAGGGCGCTCTTGTCGGCCCGGTCGAGGATCTCCTTTTTCTTCGGAGGATCGATCATGTCGACCATGGAGATGGTCAGGCCGGACAGGGTGGCGTAGCGGAACCCGAGTTCCTTGGTCTTGTCGAGGGTGACGCCCACCACGTCGAGCGGGTAGATGGCGAACAGCTTCTTGATGAGCGCGGACACCGTCTCCTTGCGGACCTGGACATTCTGGAAGGGGAAGTCACTGGGCAGGGCGTCGTTGAAGATGATGCGCCCGATGGTGGTGCGCAGATACTGGGCGCGGCGGTTCTTGGCATCCTCGGCCCCGGCCGGCAGGGGCACCTTGCCCTCGGGGAAGGCACTGCGGTGGATGTAGATGGGGAACTGGAGATTGAGCTGGCCGGTGTTGGCCGCGTTGACCGCCTCGGCCACGGTCATGAAGACGGGGGGTTTGTAGACCGCGATCTCGGTGATCTTGGCCTTCTTCAGCTTGTCGACGACCTCGGAGGAGTCGAGCACGGTGCCGCGTTCGAGAACGACGCGGCCCTGGGCATCGGTGACCTCGTCGGCCAGCTTGAAGTCGAAGGGGCGGCCGGGGTCCAGCAGGAGTTTATCCCAGGTGGCTCCCTTGTCGGCGGTCAGGTCGAGGACGGGGTAGTCCTCGCCCTCGAGCTTCTCGATGGTCAGGTAGAACAGGCCGATGGTCATGTCCTGGGTGGGATGACAGATCGGGCGGCCGTCGGCCGGCTTGAGGATGTTGTTGCTCGACAGCATGAGCATGCGGGCCTCGATCTGGGCGTCGAGCAGAAGGGGGACGTGGACGGCCATCTGGTCGCCGTCGAAGTCGGCGTTGTAGGCGGTACAGACCAGGGGATGGATCTGGATCGCCTTGCCTTCGATCAGGATCGGTTCGAAGGCCTGGATGCCGAGGCGGTGGAGGGTCGGGGCGCGGTTGAGCATGATCGGGTGGTGCCGGATGACTTCTTCCAGCACGTCCCACACTTCGAACTTCTCGCGCTCGATCATCTTCTTGGCGCTCTTGATGTTATGGGCGATGCCCTTCTGGACGAGGCGGTGCATGACGAAGGGCTTGAACAGCTCGAGGGCCATCTTCTTGGGGAGGCCCGCCTGATGCAGTTTGAGGGTGGGGCCCACGACGATGACGGAGCGGCCGGAGTAGTCGACGCGCTTGCCCAGCAGGTTCTGGCGGAAGCGGCCCTGTTTGCCCTTCAGCATGTCGGTGAGGGACTTGAGGGGGCGGTTGTTGGGGCCGGTGACCAGTTTGCCGCGGCGGCCGTTGTCAATGAGGGCGTTGACCGCCTCCTGCAGCATGCGCTTTTCGTTCTTGATGATGATGTCGGGGGCCTGCAGTTTGATCAGCCGCTTGAGGCGATTGTTGCGGTTGATGACGCGCCGGTAGAGGTCGTTGAGGTCGCTGGTGGCGAACCGGCCGCCATCGAGCTGGACCATCGGCCGCAGGTCGGGCGGGATGACCGGGATGACGTCGAGAACCATCCATTCCGGGCGGCTGATCGAGGAGACATACCACTTCACCAGCTCCATCCGCTTGAGGAGGTGGGCCCGGCGGGTTCCCGTGGCGGTGCGCAACTGCGAGGTGAGTTCGGCCTCGAGCTTCTTGAGGTCGATCTCGGCCAACAGGTCCTTGATGGCCTCGGCGCCCATCTTGGCCACGAACATGTCGCCGTATTTCTCGCGCAGTTCACGGTAGCCCATCTCGCCGCCGACGCCCTCCTCGGGCAGGAGCTGTTTCTTGGAGAGGGGCAGGTTGCCCGGGTCGATGACGATGTAGCTCTGGAAGTACAGCACCTTCTCGAGGTCGCGGGCGGAGATGTCGAGCAGGAGGGCAATGTAGTTGGGACTGCCCTTGGAATACCAGATATGGACGACCGGGGTCACCAGCTGGATGTGGCCCATCCGCTCGCGGCGGACGGCGGCCTTGGTGATCTCAACGTTACAACGCTCGCAGATGATGCCGCGGTAGCGGATGCTCTTGTATTTGCCGCAGAAGCACTCCCAGTCCTTCTGGGGCCCGAAGATGCGCTCGCAGAACAGGCCGTCGCGCTCGGGCTTGTGGGTGCGGTAGTTGATGGTCTCGGGTTTCTTCACCTCGCCGTAGGACCAGGAGCGGATCTTCTCCGGGGAAGCGATACTGATCTGAATGGCATCGAATTTGTCCATGTCCAACATTGTGGTCGGTTCTCCTTATCTCTACTCGCTGTCGCCGACGGCCTACTCGCCGTCCTCCTCGTCGCCGCCCTCATCCTCGTCGTCGTCGTCGCCCTCGCCGAGGGATTCCTCCTCCTCGTCGGCCTCTTCGGCGCCGCCTTCTTCATCCCAGTCATCGGACTCGGACTCGGTTTCGGTGGCGGTCAGGAGACGCTCACTGCCGTCGAGCAGGGCGACCTCGCGGGAATCTTTCTTCAGGTCGACCTGCAGGCCGAGGCTCTGCAGTTCGGAGATGACCACTTTGAAAGATTCCGGGATGCCGGGCTTCATGATGTTTTTGCCCTTGATGATGGTCTCGTACACCTGGACGCGGCCTTCGACGTCGTCGGACTTGACGGTCAGCAGTTCCTGCAGGACGTGGGCGGCCCCATAGGCCTCGAGAGCCCAGACTTCCATCTCCCCGAAGCGCTGGCCGCCGAACTGGGCCTTGCCGCCGAGGGGCTGTTGGGTGACCAGGCTGTACGGCCCGGTGGAGCGGGCGTGCATCTTGTCGTCGACCAGGTGGGCCAGCTTCAGCATGTAGATGACGCCGACCATGATCCGCTTATGGAAGCGGTCACCGGTGCGGCCGTCGTACAGCCAGGCTTTCCCTTCCCCATCGACCAGCTTCATCGGGTCTTTGTCGTTGGCCAGCTTGAGCTGGTTGATGACGAATTCCTCGTTCTTGATGTCGCGGCCGTTGTTGAAGACCGAGGTGTAGTACCGCTTGCGGAAGACCTCGCCGGCCCACCCGAGGTGGGTTTCGAGCACCTGCCCGACGTTCATGCGGCTGGGGACGCCCAGGGGGTTGAGGATGATGTCGATCGGGCGGCCATCGGCCAGGTAGGGCATGTCCTCGACGGGGACGATCTTGGAGATGACGCCCTTGTTGCCGTGCCGACCGGCCATCTTGTCGCCGACGGTGATCTTGCGCTTCTGGGCCACGAACACGCGGACCAGCTTGTTCACGCCGTATTGGAGTTCGTCCCCGTTGTCGCGGGAGAAGACCATGACATCGACGACTTTGCCCTTCTCCCCGTGGGGGACGGTGAGAGACGTGTTGCGGACTTCCCGGGCCTTCTCGCCGAAGATGGCGCGCAGAAGCTTGTCCTCGGCGGTGAGTTCCGTCTCGCCCTTCGGCGTGACCTTGCCGACCAGGATGTCGCCGGCTTCGACTTCGGCGCCAATGCGGATGATGCCTTCGGCGTTGAGGTTTTTAAGGGCCTCCTCGCCGACATTGGGGATGTCGCGGGTGATCTCCTCGGGACCGAGCTTGGTGTCGCGGGCGTCGATCTCGTACTCCTCGATATGGATCGAGGTGAAGATGTCGTCCTTCACCATGCGCTCGGAGAGGATGATGGCGTCTTCGAAGTTGTAGCCTTCCCAGGGCATGAAGGCCACCAGGATGTTGCGGCCAAGAGCGAGTTCGCCCTGGCTGGTGGCGGGGCCGTCGGCCAGGACACTGCCGGGGCGGACCTTGTCGCCAATCTTGACGATCGGCTTCTGGTTGATGCAGGTGCCCTGGTTGGACCGCATGAATTTCTGCAGGGGGTAGGTGTCGACCGATTCCTGCTGGAGGCGGACGTCGGGGCAAAGGGAGGCGAGCCGGTGCAGGTAGGTGATGTCGAGCGGCTGGCCGGCCTCGATGATGATCTCGCCGGTGAGGGGATCGATCACGGTGTCCATGATCTTGCGGCCCTGGTTCTTGCGGAAGGCCTGCTCGGTGAGCGGGATCTTCTCATCGTCCTTGCGGCGGCTGGCGCGCTTGATCTTGATGATGTTGGCATCGACGTAGTCGACGGTGCCGGAACTGCGGCAGAGGAGCATGGCGCCCGAATCATGGGCGGAGCGGGGCTCGAGACCGGTGCCGACGATGGCCGGTTCGGTGACGATCAGGGGAACGGCCTGCCTCTGCATGTTGGTGCCCATCAGAGCGCGGTTGGCGTCATCGTGCTCCAGGAAGGGGATGAGGGCCGATGCAACGCTGACCATCTGCAGAGGGGAGAATTTGACGTATTCGACCTCGCCCTTGTCGACGTATTCGAACTCGTAGTCATCCCGGAAGTATTTGACGGGGACGATTTGCTGGATGATGGTGCCGTCATCCCGGATCTGGATGTCAGGCTGGGCGACCTTGAAGCGGTCCTCCTCGTAGGCATCCTTGTATTCGAGTTCTTTGAAGTTGACCTTGCCTGCCTCTTCATCGACCCGGCAGAGGGGAGTGGTGATAAACCCAAACTCGTCGACCTTGGCGTAGACGGCCAGACTGGCGATGAGGCCGGCGTTGGGACCTTCGGGCGTCTCGATCGGACAGATGCGGCCGTCATGGGTGGGATGGACGTCGCGCACCTCGAAACCGGCGCGCTCCCGTTTCAAACCGCCGGGGCCGAGGGCCGACAGGCGGCGCTTGTGGGTCAGTTCGGCCAGGGGGTTGGTCTGGTCCATGAACTGGGAGAGCTGGGAACTGCCGAAGAACTCGTCGACCACGGCCGACACCGGCCGGGTGTTGATCAGCAATTGCGGGGTGTAGCTGTCGAGGTCGTGGATGGTCATGCGTTCCTTGATCACCCGCTCCATGCGGGAGAGGGAGATGCGGAACTGGTTCTGCAGGAGCTCGCCACAGCGGCGGATGCGGCGGTTCGACAGGTGATCGATGTCATCCTGGCGGCCGATGCCGTTCGACAGGTCGATCAGGTAGCGGACGACGCCGATGATGTCCTCGAAGCACAGGACGCGGTCCTTCACCACCTTGACGGTGGCCACGCCCATGTCGGCCAGCTGTTTGATGGCCTCCTCGGTGATCTCATGACCGCGCTCCACCACGATCTCGCCGGACTTGGGATGGACGATGGTCTCGTACGCCGTCCGGCCAGCCAGGGTCACCAGGCCCTTCTCGGCCGACTTGAGGCTGATGAAGGCGCACGGCGGGTTGTACATGATGCGGTAGCCGGTCTTCTCCTCACCGAGCCGGATGTAGGCCGGAAGCATCAGGGCCTCGACATGGGCGGCGAGGCGCTTGGACACCTTGTCACCCATCGAGGCGAGTTTTTCCTTGGTGGTCGGGTCGATGAGGTCCTTGAACAGGATCTGATCGGACAGACGGTCGGCGAGGCGGAGCTTTTTGTCCATCTTGTAGCGGCCGACGTCGCCGAGGTCGTATTTCTTGGGATCGAAGAACAGGCCGCGCAGGAGGGTGCGGGCGTTTTCCTCGACGAACAGGTCGCCCTGCCGGAGTTTGGAAAAGATCACCTTGAGGGATTCGGTGACCATCTTGGCAACCTTCTCGGGGCTGTCACTGCCGTGGACGGACTGCTTGTCGTATTTGAGGGAGCTGACGATGGTCTCGTTCTTGTCGAAGAGGTCGACGATCTCCTCGTCGGTGGCATAGCCCATGGCCCGCAGGAAGGTGGTGATGGGGATCTTCCGCTTGCGATCGAGGCGGACGAAGATGGCATCCTTCATCAGGTCGAGCTCGAATTCCATCCAGGCGCCGCGATAGGGGACGATCTTGGCGGAGTGCAGTTTCTTGGTCCGGTTGAAGCTGAAATACACGCCGGGTGACCGGTGCAGTTGGCTGACCACGACCCGCTCGGCACCGTTGATGATGAAGGTGCCGCGCTCGGTCATGCAGGGCAGGTTGACCAGGAAGATCTCCTGTTCCTTCACCTCGCCGGTCTGCTGCATGATCAGCTGAACCTTGATGTTCAGCGGGATGGAATAGGTGAAATCGCGCTTGCGGCACTGGTCGGGGGTGAACTTGACCCGGAAGGGGGTGTCCCCGATGAAGGCGATTTCGCAGTCCTTCTCGACGAAACTGCAGTCGTCGTAGAGGCACTTCTTGTTGAGCTTGATCTGGGGACAATTCTTGCACATGCCCAGACCGAGAGAATAATCGATGAACTCCAGGCAGAGATTGCCCACGTAGTCCTGGATCGGGAAGATCTCGAGGAAAACCTCCTGCAGCCCCTGCCTCTTCCGGTCGGCGGCGCTCTTCGCCGGCTGGAGGAACCATTCGAAAGACTTCAGCTGGATGTCGATCAGGTTGGGGATGTCGCGGAAGACGCGTTTGTCCGCCATCAGGACGCGGTCGGTACCAGGCTGCTGCGTTGTGGCCATGTTCTGCCTTGCTCCTTACAGAAAGATCGAATGACGCGAATCCCCGGCAGGGAAAAAGGAACCGGGGACGGGCCGGGAACGGGAACCCGGGGTCGGGACGGTTTGCCAGGAAAACGGGAAACACGAGGAAGACAGGAGAAAAGCTCCCCCTTCCCCCTGCGGGGGGGTCTTCACGATGTCCGGTCGGCTAATCAATGCCTGCGGGGCTCCACACCTGGGTCGTGGTCTTCCTTCCTACCGAAGCATGAAAAATGGTTTTGGATTATAACACGCGACCCTGGATGTGTCAATGTTTTATCGCAGGTTTCATGCCAACCACGGTTCGGGCCGCCAAAAGCCGCATCCCAGGCGCGTTTCCGGCCAACGGAAATTTCTCCGCCCGGCCATGTTGCATTTGGGGCGGGTCTGGTATAATGACCGTCCCGATGCAACTGACCATCCGACTGGCCGAAGCTTTCCTGGACAGCCCCGGCGGGGTGCTGTCCATCCATCAGGTCTCCAAGCGGCTGGGCATCCCCTACGGAACCGCCTACAACCGCATCCACGAGATGGGTGAAATGGGCTGTATCCAGATCGTGCCGCAGGGAAAGGCCAAGCTCTGCACCCTCAACCCCGACAATCCGATGACCGCCCTCCTGCTGGGTCTGGGGTCCGCCCAGGTGACGCACCGGTTCATTTCCTCTGATTCACCCCTTGCCCCTCTCACCGCCAAACTCCGCGACCTCATTGAACGCCGCCTGGGTGACCATCTGCAGGCCGCCCTTCTGCTCAACTTCGAGGCCTTCCGGGAAAGCGCCGGAGCCCTCGCCGCCCTCACCCCCCAACGGGACCCCCCCCCCCCCGGAACCCCCCCCCCCCCC
>CAZKPI010000224.1:0-7541 GCA_964554555.1 uncultured bacterium | reverse complement strand
GGTGTCCGGAGCCGCGGCGCCCGGGCCGCCGGCGGCGGGCGGGGTGCCGGACGGCTGGCTCATCGTTTCATCCTCCGGTAGGGGAAGGCCCAGTCGCCGCCCCATTCCCACAGCTTGTCGGTGATGAAGGCGATCAGCACGATGATCAGCAGGACCAGGTAGATGTGTTCGCGCGGCCCCTGCCGCTGGCTGACCAGGATCATGGCGCCGACGCCGCCACTGCCCATGTCGACCATCTCGGCCAGGATGATGTAGCCCCAGCCGATGCCGAAGCCCATGCGCATGGCATCGTAGATGTTCGGCCACGCGATGCCCAGCAGGATGTGCCAGACGGTCTGGGCGCGCGTGGCCCCCAGGGTGTAGGCGGTCTGCAGGTAGACGTTGTCGACCTCCTCGATCGCCTTGACGAACAGGGGAAGAAGATAGATGCCGAACCCGAGGGCCAGAAACATCACCTTCTGCAGTTCGGAGGTGCCAAACAGGCTCATCGTGAGCGGCACCAGGGTCGGAATGGGCAGGTAGCCGCCGAACGTCATCAGGGGCGCGAACAGCGACTTCCAGCGGCTGAAACTGCCCATGAAGATGCCCAGCGGGAAGGTGACGGCGAGCGCCACCAAAAAGCCCAGGGCGACCCGTTTGAAACTGTTGCCGACGTTCCAGAACGGGCGGCGGTCGTTCCACAGGGCGCGCACCGACCGCACCACCTCCCCCGGACTGGGCAGGATGGTCGGCGACAGCAGGCGCGACTCGACGTTCTCGAACGCGTAGACCCAGAGGGTCATCGACACCGTGGCCGGCGGGGGCGGCAGGCGGGTGCCGCCGCGGCCGACGGGCGGGGTCTCCGCCCCCATGGTCACCCCGATCTCGCGGGTTTCGGTGCCAACGAACCGGCCCCGCCGGAGCTTGACCCGCACCCCGCCCTCGACCTCGCGGGGAAACAACCCGTGCAGGGGGAAACTGGCCAGGTTCCCGACGAGGATGTTGTCGTCATCGGTCATCTGGACCCGATAACCGGGCACCAGGAAACTGGTGCCGTCTTCGCAAAACTGGCGCGCGGCGGGCGTCACCGGCGGGTCGCCGAGCTGACCCTCGGGCAGGCGCACCAGCTCCGTACTGCCCCAGGTGGCCACCGTCCAGACCAGGATGATGACCACCACGGGAATGACGCCCAACACCGCATTCTCGGTGCCGGGAACCTTGACCCGGATCCGGAAAAAACTGTCGAGATACTTGGCGGCGTCCACGACGGAGGGGAAGGCCGGGCCGGCCGCACGGCCGGCCCGGGGGTTCCGTCCTTACTGGCCTTCCGGCGGGTAGACCGAGATCTCGACCCGGCGGTTGAGGGCCTGGTTCAGGGGGTCGGCCTCGTCGGCGGGGGATTCCCAGCCCTTGCCCTCGACGACGAACTTGTTCGGATCGAACTTGAATTTCTGCACCAGGGCTTCTTTGACGCCGTTGGCGCGGGCGTTGCTCAGCTCCTTGACGATCTCCTGGGGCACCTTCCCCTTCATCGAGCTGTCGGTGTGGCCGACGATGGCGACCGTGGCGCGCTCGTAGGCGCCGACCAGCCGGGCGACCTTCTCGAGGGTGGCCTCGACGTTGGGATCATACAGGGTGTTGGCAATGGGCCGCCCGATGTCATCGTGCTGGGGTTCGTAGATGTTGGCCGAATTGGGGTAGAAGTTGATGCGCACGGTCTGGGTGATGATCGGCGCCTCGGCATTGAGCTTCTTGAAAGTGGTGGGGACGAACTTGCTGATGTACTCGTCCTGGTGGGACTTGAAGGCGCCCTCCTTGTCGAGGGCCTGCAGAATGCCGAAATCCATCACCTGGTCGAAGGCCACATCGCCCTCGAGCCGGCCGACCTGCTTGTAGACCGAGCAAATGTTTTTCCAGGTGCGCTCGAAGTTGGTCGGGTTGTTGCTGTTGAGGAAGAACGACTTGTTCTCGGCGAAGTTGGTCGAGTGGGCGTCGTTCTGCATGCCCTTGATGTCCTCGACCTTCATGCCGTAGCCGTCGGCCATCCACTGGAAGGCCTTGGCCTTGAAGGTGGCGTCCTTCAACAGGTCCATGCCTTCGAAGATGCCCGCCACCAGGCCCTTGACGATCTCGGGCTTGTCGCGGGCGAAGTCGGCGCGCACCGCCCAGACGTCGGCGATCAGCTTGTTGGCCTCGGCCGTGGTGGTCAGGATCTTGGTGCCGGCCACCTTCTCGGGAATGGTGTAGATGTCGGGTGCCCAGCTGACGCAGGCGTCGATGGTCTTGTCGGAGACGAAGGCCGCGGCCGCCTCGAACGCGGTCGGGGTGTACTTGAACTTGACCTGGTCGAGGGGCAGGCCCGCGTTGATCAGCAGGTTGCTGACGAAGTATTCCGAGGGGCTGTTCTGGGCGCAGACGATGGTCTTGCCCTTGAGGTCGGACACCGACCGGATGGCCGAGCGGACCACGATGCCGTCGCCGCCGTTCGACCAGTCGATCTGCTGGAAGACGCGGGGCGCGGTGCGGCTGTCCTTCATCAGGCCGGGGGCGAACAGGGCGATCATGTCGAGGGTGCCCCACAGCACGTGGCTGTCGCCATTGGCATAGGAGTCACGGGCGGCGACCGGGTCGTCGATCAGCTTGAGATCGACTTTGAACCCGAACTTCTTGAAGAAGACGCTTTCTTCGTTGGGAGCGAACCCGTGGTTGGCGGCCACGATGGGCAACCAGCCGATCCAGACGTTGATCGGGAAGACCACGACCTTGGCGTTGTCGTCCCACTTGTAGCCGGAGGTGCCCTTCACGGGGGGCAGTTTCTCCTGCGGCACGTACTTGTACTCGGAAACGGTGGTGACCCCCTTGGTATCGGGAGCCTCGACGGCGACCGGAGCCGCGCCCCCCGCGGCGGGGGCTTCCTGCGCCCGGAGCGCGGGCGCGACGGCACAACCGGCGGCCGCCAGGGCCGCAAGCAGGAACAGGGCAGACAGTCGTCTCATGATCTCCTCCGTGGATGGGATGGGCCCGGCGTCACGCGCCAGGCCTCACAAACGGCGCTCCGGCCGCGGGCGGCCGGGGCGGGGACAGGACAAAGGGCACCTCCCCAGGTAGGGTGGTCCGGACCGGGCAGGGGTTGCGGCGCGGCGACGCCGCTCCGGACCGGGATGACCGCCAAGCCACCGGACCGACCGGTTTCCCGGGCCGCCGGCGGACGGTGGGGGAGACGGTCATGGCGGCTACTGCCGGGGCCCCAGTTCCTTCTCGGTGGGCAGAGGAGGCGCCACCGGACTTTCGGTGCCTTCGGGCAGGGCGTCGCCGGTCTTCATGTCGAGACCGTACATGGCCGAGAATTCGGCCAGGGCCTGCTCGCCCAGGGCCTGCTCCTCGGCCTCCTTCATCTTGATGCCGCTCATGTCGATGCTGTTGCCGGCCACGCGGGCGCGCCCGGCCGCCTTGTCGCGGCGCTCCTGGATCACTTCCTGAGCGCGGGCGATGGTGTCACCGGCGGCGCTGATGCCGCCGACCATGCCCTTGGCCATCTCCTGCAGGTCGGCCTGGGCTTCCATCATCTCGGCCTCGCTGACCATCGCCTGCAGTTTCTCGATCTTCGCCTGCGCCTCGCGCACCGAGACATCACGCGACTTCTCGAGGTCCTTGAAGGTCTTTTCGGACATCTCGAGCTGCTGCTTGTTCTCCTCGAGCTGGGCCTTGACGGTCTGCAGCTGCAGGGCCAGCTGGCCGGCCACCTGCCGGTTGCCTGCCTTGATGTTGGCGGCGATCTTGGCGGCCAGCTCCTTCTCCTTGGCGCTCAGGTTCTTCACCTGCCGGATCAGCCGCTCGACGAAGGCCGCGTGGTTGGCCAGCGCCTCATTGAAACGGGCGATCTGCGAGCGCAGGTTCTCTTTTTCCGCTTCGATCAGGGCGTGCGGGTTCTGGGCCTCGAGCCCCCGGATGAACAGGCTGAAAAAGCCCCGGATCAGATTCATGAGTCGGCTGAACATGGTTCCCTGTCTCCTCTGCGATGATGTTCGTTACTGTTCCGGCGTGAAGACCTGGATCTCGACACGGCGGTTGAGGGCGTGGTTGGCGGGGTCGGCGCCGTCGGCAGGCTCGTCCCAGCCCTTGCCGATGGCGATCAGCTTGTTGGCGGGAAACTTGTACTTGCGAACCAGCGCGTCCCGGACCGCCTGGGCACGGGCCTCCGACAACTCCTTGACGGCCTTCTCCGGCACCTTCCCCTTCATCGAGGCGTCGGTGTGCCCGACCACCCCGATCATGGCGCGCTCGTATTGCCCCACCAGCCGGCCCACCTTCTCGAGGGTGGCATCGACCGAGGGGTCATACAGGGTGTTGGGAATGGCCGCCCCGAACTCGTCGTGCTCGGGTTCATAGAGATTGGAGGAGTTGGGGAAGAAATTGATGCGTACGGTCTGGGTCAGCACCGGGGCCTCGGCCGAGACCTTCTTGTAGGTGGTGGGCACGAACCGCGACTGGGCGACCTCCTGCTGGTCCCTGAAGGCGCCCTCCTTGTCGAAGCCCTGGATCACCGAGAAATCCATCACCTCGTCGAACCGCACCGGCGTTCCCACCAGGCCCAGCTCCCGATAGACAGCCGTGATGTTGTTCCAGGTGCGCTCGAAGTTCGTCGGGTTGTTCTTGTTGAGGAAGAACTCCTTGTTCTCGCCGAAGGTCGTCAGGTGGGCATCGTTCTCCATGCCTTTGATGTCCTCGACCTTCATCCCGTAGCCGTCGGCCATCCACTGGAAGGCCTTGGCCTTGTTGGCCCCATTCTTCAGCAGGGCCATACCCTCGAAGATGCCTCCCACCAGACCCTTCACCACCTCGGGGTGGTCCTTGGCGAAGTCGGCGCGCACCGCGTAGACGTCGGCAATCAGCCGGTTGGCCTCGGCCGTCGTGGTCAGCACGCGGGTGCCGGCCACCTTCTCGGGGATGGTGTAGATGTCGGGCGCCCAGCTGACGCAGGCGTCGATCGACTTGTCGGAGACAAAGGCGGCGGCCGCCTCGAACGCGGTTGAGGTGAACTTGTGGGTGATCTTGCCGGGCCCCAGGCCGGCGTTGATCAGCAGGTTGTTGATGAAGTACTGCGACGGGCTGTTCTGCGCATAGACCACCGTTTTGCCCTGCAGGTCCTTCACCGAGCGGATGTTGCCGCGCACCACGATGCCGTCGCCGCCGTTCGACCAGTCGATCTGCTGGAAGATGCGGGGCGCGGTGCGGCTGTCCTTCATCAGTTCACCGGCGAACAGCACCATCATGTCGAGGGTGCCCCACAGCACGTGCGACTTGCCCGAGGCGTAGGTGTCTCGGGCAACGACCGGGTCGTCGATCAGCTTGAGGTTGACCCGGAACCCGTATTTCTTGAAGAAGACGCTTTCGTCGTTCGGCGCGAACCCGTTGTTGGCGGCCACGATGGGCAGCCAGCCGATCCAGACGTTGATCGGGAACTCGACGGTCTTGCGGGCCGCGTCCCATTCGTAGCCGGACACGCCCTTGACGGGGGGCAGTTTCTCCTGCGGCACGTAGGCGTATTCCTGCACCGTGGTGATGCCCTTGGTGTCGGGGGCTTCCACCTTCAGCGGTTCGGAACTCCCCGTCGAGGACCCCGTGGCGGCGGGGCCGGACGACCCCGTACTGCCGCTTCCCGAGCCCGTGCCGGTTCCCAGGATGGCATTCTTCAGGGACGGGGAGAAATTGAACGCCGCGAAGACCAGGCAACCGAGGATGAACAGGACCATCACCGCTTTGCCCAGAGGGGTTGGGCCGATATCCTGGCTCATGCCCGCCGACCTCCTCAGTCAAGGATTCCTCCCGTCGCAACACCGGCCGAGGGGAGAGTATGCGTCGAGGCTTCAATATACCGGGAAACCCTCCCCCAAGGCAACCGGATTTCCAACCCAAGAAACGGTAGTCGGCGGCAGGCGAAGGGATCCGCCGGGCTCCTCGGAAATCCCCGCGTTTTGCCGATAGCAGGGGAACCACCTATGTCCGCCCTGCTCCGTGTGACGCCGCTCCGGATCCCCGCCGCCGCCCTCCTGCTGGCAGGGTGGCTGGTCCTCGCCCTGGCCGGCCCCGCCGGCGCCGTCGGCAGTCCGCGCCTGCTGGTCGAGGTCAACCCGCGCTCGGCCCAGAACGTCGGCGCCGGGGGGCTCACCTTCCGCTACAAGCGGGTGTCGGGCCCCATGGGGTTCGGCGGCGACATGCTGATGTGGGGGGTCCGCGGGTTCGGAGGCCAACTCAGCGACCCCAAGATCGGGCTGATGGCCGGCCTGGGCACGCTCAACGGCAACGTCCTCAAGCTGAACCTGCGCCAATTCGGGATCACCCTCGAGAACGGCTTCCGTCCCGACCCCCGCTTCAAATGGCGGGTCAACTTCGGCGGCGGCACCTACGACCTGAAATCACGCATCAGCCAGTATTCGGTGAATAAGGGAAGCTTCACGTTCCTCGAGCCGATGCTGGTCGGGGTCCATCCCCTCACGCGACACATCATCCTCGAGGCGGCCGCCGGCTACACCTTCGCCGGCTCGACCGGGGTCCGGTTCGAGGGGGTGTTCCTCGAGGCCAACCTTCTGCTCGGGCTGTTCTGATCATCAGCTCCTCCTGACCGCCGCCGCCGGGCAGGCGGGTGCCTGACCCTCACCGGGAAACCCAGGGACGTCGCCGGCCGACTGGACAGCCTGGGGCCGTTTGGCTACACTGGGCAGGTCAGAAATCCGCCACGGGAGGGGATCCCATGCCCAGCGACCTGCCCACCGCCATCCCGGCCTCGCACGCGGCGCCCCCCGTGTGGCGCATCCTGGCTCCATTTGTCATGCTGATGGCGATCACCGCCATCGGAGCCTGGGTGACCGGCCTGGGGGCCGACGTCCACCAGTGGCGGCTCGACCGCGCCATCATCGAGGCCGATCTGGGGATGGTGACCGCCGCCCTCGCGGCCAGCGACCAAACCCTTCTCCAGGACCCCAAGCGGACCCTCACCCTCGCCCTCGCGGCCGACCAGCCCGAAGTGGTGAAGCTTCTGCTGGAGCGCCCCGAGTTCCGGTCGGTCGCCGACCGCGCCGACCCGCTCCTCATGGCGGTCCACCGGCTTTCCCCGCGGCTCTTCCGCTCCCTGCTCGAGCAGGGGATACCTTTCCCCGCGACCGCCGCCGCCGGCCTGGCCCGGACCGCCCTGACCGATGACCACCTGCTCCCCCGGCGGGGGGACGAGAACGATCGCCGGCTCGAACTGGTCCGGATCCTGCACAGCCGGGGGGCCTTTTCCACCCTGCCCCCCGAGGAGGTCCGGTCCCTCCTGGACAAACCCGACATGGCCGATTTCGCGCCCCTCCTGAAGAACGACACCGCGCTGTCGGCCATCCTTGGTCCCCAGCCGACGCCGGCCGACCCGGCCCCCATGGCTCCGCGCGAGGCATGGCCGGAGTCATCGGCGGTCCCGGCGGATGTCCCCCCGGCCGCCACCGGCCCGGGCCCCGACTGTCCCGCCCCCTCGCCGGACGCCGTGCTCCCGCCAACGGCCTCGCCCGATCCCGGCCCCCCCATGC
>CAZKPI010000223.1:4394-7569 GCA_964554555.1 uncultured bacterium | reverse complement strand
GGGATGGTGTGGGTTGCACTTCACTTGTACCAGATCCGGCGAGGTTTTGACATCTTGGCCAGAACAATTTTTGAGGTGCCACCAGTTTTCTTGGACACGGATTTGGGGTCATCAATTCGTGTCGAAGGAGAAAAGCCAATGGGGAGAAAGTCATTGAAGGGATTGTCGGTAGTTCGAGGTCCAGGGGCCGCGGAGGGGGGTGGAGCAGAGGGAGGGCCCGTAGGGCGATTGTAGCGGAACAACCCTCAGCGGACGGCGCGGACGGGCAGGGGTTGGCCCCTGGTCAGCGCTGGACTGCCGCTCGGAATGGTCGTTGGGTCTCTTGGCATCGCTGAGGGGTAAAACGGGTTCCGGGACATCCGGGAATCCCCTCGCAGACCGGAACTCGGTGACCGGTTGGCCTTTTCGAGAGACTCTATCTCCGAGCCTTGCGTCAAGATTGCCCCAGAAGCTGAAAAATCAGGGACGCTCTTGGATGAGCGCCTGCAGGCGGTCGATGACTTCCTGGGTGACCCAGTCGGGGGTGGAGGCGCCGGCGGTGACGCCGACGGCGGCGAAGGCGGCGAACTCGGCGAGGGGCAGTTCGGCGGCGGTTTCGACGTGGAAGGCGGGTTTGCCGGCGGCGGCGGCAATTTCGGCGAGGCGGCGGGTGTTGGCGCTGTTGCGGCCGCCGACCACGACGACGGCGTCGCAGGTGGCGGCCAGGTGTTGGACTTCGTCCTGGCGGCGGGAGGTGGCCTTGCAGATCGACTGGAAGACCTTGTACTGGGGCACCTTTCCCGCCAACTCGGTGCAGATGGCCTGGTATTCCGCGGCGTTGAAGGTGGTCTGGGCGATCACCATGGCGCGCGGGGTGCCGGCGAAAGCGCGGGCTTCGGCCAGGGAGGAGATGATTTCGCAAGGCCCCACCGCGAAACTCTGCAGACTCAGGATCTCGGGGTGTTCGCGGTCGCCGACGATCAGGATGGTGTAGCCCTCCTCCGAAAACTTGCGGATGCGGTCCTGGCTCGAGACGACGTGCGGGCAGGTGGCATCGATGATCTGGAGCCCTTTTTCGCGCAGGCGGGCGATGCGGTCGGCGGGCATGCCGTGCGCCCGGATGAGGAGGATGCCGTGATCCGGGTCGATGTCGTCGGGCAGGGGCACGATCCCCTTCTCGCGAAGGGTCTCGACGGCCTGGGGGTTGTGGATGAGGGGCCCGCAGGTGAAGATGTCTTCCGTGCCCCGGGCGGTTTCGAGGGCGATCTGCACGGCGCGTTTCACTCCCATGCAGAATCCGGCGGTTTTAGCGAGGACGATTTTCATGATCGGGGGCCCCTGTTCGGAAAGGAGGGCCTGGAAGATGCGCGGGGGGGCGCGGTGACGGGCCTGCGACCGGAGAGCGGTGGTTGGCCGGGGGCGGGGAATGGAAGATGCCGGAGGGGAATCATGGATGGAGCTTCGGGGGGTTGGCCTTGAACCATTCGGCGAGGCGGCGGCCGCCTTCGTCGATCGAGACGAGGGGTTCGTAGCCGAGGTCGCGGCGGGCGGCCGAGATGTTGAACCAGTGGGAGGTGGCCATTTCGCTGGCCAGCCAGCGGGTCATGCGGGGCTCACCGGACAGGCGGAAGATGGTCCAGACCCATTCCATGATCAGGCCGACGGTCCAGGCGAGCCAGGCGGGCATGGTCTTGGTGACGGGCGGTTCGCCGGCGGCGGTGATGAGGAGGTTGACCATGTCGAAGAGGGGCCGAGGCTCGCCGTTGGAGATGAAGTAGGCCTTGCCGGCGACGGGGGAACCCGGGGCCAGGCGTTCGGCGGCGAGGATGTGGGCGTGGGCGGCGTTGTCGACGTAGATCGAATCGACCTTGTTGGTGTTGTCGCCGACGATGCGCAGGCGGCCGGCGCGGGCGGCGGCGATCATGCGGGGGGCGAGGTGGTTGTCGCCGGGGCCCCAGATCAGGTGGGGCCGCAGGGAGACGGTGGCGAGGTCGGGGCCGTTGGCGGCAAGCACGAGGCGTTCGGCCATGGCCTTGGTTTTGGGGTAGTGGGTCTCGTAGTGGTCGGCGTAGGGAACCGACTCGTCGACGTTTTCCATGTTGCGCGCGGCGAAAACGACGCTGGGGGAGCTGGTGTAGACGAGGCGCCTGATCTTCAGCCGGCGGCAGGCGGCGATGACGTTTTCGGTGCCGACGACGTTGGTGTTGTAGTAATCGTCGTAGTTTCCCCACATGCCGGCCTTGGAGGCGACGTGGAAGACGACCTCGCAGTCGCGGCAGGCTTCGAGGACGGCCTGGGGGTCGGTGAGGTCACCGCGCACGGTCTGGATGCCGAGTTTGTCGAGTTCGGGATAGGAGCCGCGGGCGAGACTGCGGACCTTCACGCCGCGCTGGGCGAGCATGGCGGCGAGGGCCTTGCCGAGGAAGCCGCCGCCGCCGGTGACCAGGACCTGGATGCCAGCGGGGAGTCCGGGGGGCGAAACTTGGGGGTCAGGCATGGGGGGCCTCCGTCAAAGGCGTGGATTCAGGTATTTTGGGAACGGAAGGAGAAAGGGGGAAAAGGGGGAAGGGGCGGGCGGGGCGAAGGGACAGGCCGAGCGAACGGGACAGCTGAGGAAGGGACGGCAAGAAGGGGATAGAAAGAAGATGGCAAGCAGGCAAGAAAAAAGCATCGGTCTGCATGAAGGCTTGCCGAAGGGGCGTTGCCCCTTCCACCCCACCAGGGCCAATGGCCCTGGACCCGTTCTTCTGGCGCGGGGAACGCTGTTGCGTTCCCCGCGCAGAAGCTTCCCTCTGACGGTGCGGGTTTGCCGCCCGTTCCCCTCTTTCCCCGTTTCGGGAAAAGCCTGATGTGGTCACCGTTTCTCTGCGAGGGTGGAGGCCGCCCAGGCGGCAAGCTGTTCGCGGCCGATCTTGGCGTTGTGGCGCACGTCGACGGGGAAGGCGCCGGGGTGGACCAGGATGGTCTGGATGGCCTGGGTGTGCTTCTCGCCGAGGGCCAGCAGTTCCCGGCGCAGGCCGGGCAGGTCGCGGCGGTCGTCGCCGGGTTCGAGCTCGACGCAGAGGACGGGGGTCTGCCGGCCCGGGGCGCCGACGCCGACCAGGGCGGTGCGGTAGACGCGGGAATGGGCGTTGAAGATGGCTTCGCAGGGGATGGTGAAGAGGGGCCCGGCGGCGGTGGTGACCCGGTGGGCTTT
>CAZKPI010000223.1:4112-4359 GCA_964554555.1 uncultured bacterium | reverse complement strand
GGCGGCCGACGTCGCCCATGCGGTGCCAGACCTCCCGCCCGTCGGCGGAGGGGATCTTGGCCAGGGTGGTGGCCTCGGGCCGGCGGTAGTACTCGCGGGTGACGACGGGGCCCTTCACCACGATTTCGCCGATCTGGCCGTCGGGCAGAACCAGGTCGTCGGACCAGACGGGGATGGGGTCGTCGGTGACGCGGATGATGCGGACGGTGACGTGGGGGTCGGGCCGGCCGACGCAGGTGCCGCCGCC
>CAZKPI010000223.1:830-4096 GCA_964554555.1 uncultured bacterium | reverse complement strand
CGGTCTCGTGCATGGTCTCGCCGAGGATCTCATGACTGCCGATCGAGCTGACGGGCAGGGCCTCGGTGGCCCCGTAGGGGGTGAAGATCTGGGTGTCGGGCGGCAGCATCTTCTGGAACCGCTGGAGCACGTCGTTGCGGGCCGGGGCGCCGCAGGAGATGACGGTGCGGATGGTGGGCAGGGTCTTGCCGTGGGCCTCGCCGTAGCGGCTGAGGGTATTGACCAGGGCGGGGGAACCGAACATGACGGTGGCGCCGTTGTCCTCGACCGCTTCGATGAGCTTGCGGGGATCGGCCTGGGCGGGCTTGGCGGCGTCCATGTCGGGGACGATCGAGGTCATGCCGAGGCAGGTGTCGAAGAGGGCGAACAGGGGGAAGGTGGCGAGATCGACGTCCTCGGGCCGGAAGCCGTAGAGTTCCTGGATGAAGCGGACCTGGCTGGTCAGGATGCCGTGGGTGTAGACCGCCCCCTTTGATACGCCGGTACTGCCGCTGGTGAACATGATGGCGCCCATTTCGTCGGGCGGCAGCATGGCGATGGGGTAGGGGGCGGCGCCGTCGCGGAGCAGGTCGGTGTGCTTCCAGCCGCCCCAGAACAGGCGGCGCCCGACGGTGACGCAGGTTTTGATCGTGTCGGCCGACCAGCGCAGAAGGACGCGGGCGGCGTGGGCCTTGGGGACGCCGACGAAGGCCTCGGGCTGGGCTTCGGCGAGGCAGACGCCGAGGTTTTTGAGGCCGACGCCGGGGTCGATGAGGATGACGACGGCGCCGACCTTGAACAGGGCGAAGGTGAGGGCGAAGAAGTCGAGGCCGGGGGTGACCATCAGGGCGGTGCGGGTGCCGCGCCGGATGCCGATCTCCTCGAACCCGCGCGCGTAGCGGTCGGTTTCCCGCTCGAGCTGGGCGAAGGTGAAATACGTGTAGGCGACGCGGCCCTGGCGGTCGCGGGTGTGCGGCACGACGACGGCCCGCTTGTGAGGCAGGCGGGCGGCCTGCTCGCGCAGGAGGGCGGCCATGTTGCAGGCGGCGGCCGGCGGGGGGGGCTGGCTGGTCACGGATGCCTCGCCAGGAAGTCGCGCATCAGGGCGATGACCTCGGCGTGGACCTCCTCGAGAAGGTAGTGGCCGGCCTGCCGGAAGGAGTGGGTCTCGGCGCGGGGCAGGCGGCGGCGCCATTCCAGGAAGAAGGCGCGGTCGAAGATGAAGTCGCGGCGTCCCCAGCAGATGAGGGCCGGGGTGTCGCGGAACCGCTCCAGGCCGGCGGCGGCGGCCTGCAGGTCGGGCCAGGAGGGGTCGGCGGGGGTGAGGGGGATGTCCTGGACGAAGCGGATGGTGGCGATGCGGTTTTCCCAGGAATCGTAGGGGGCGAGGAAGGCCCGGCAGACCTCGGGCGGCAGGGGGGCGGCGGTGCTGGTGAGGGCGGTGAGGCGGGCGAAGGCGTTTCCGGCGCGGTTGGCCCATTCCCCGAGCCGGCTGTTGCGGAACAGCCACAGCGGCCAGGGAAAAGGTTTGCCGGGGGGAAGGCCGAAGGCGGCGGTGTTGAAGATGACGAGGCGCTTGATGCGCTCGGGGTGGCGGGCGGCGAAGCCGAAGCCGATGGGTCCGCCCCAGTCGTGGACGACGAGGGTGATGTCGCGGTCGATGCCGCGGTCGGCCAGGAGGGCCTCGAGGTCGTCGATGCGCGAGCGCAGGCGGTAGTCGTAGCGGTCGTCGCCGGGCTTGTCGGACAGGCCGCAGCCGATGTGGTCGGGCACGATGACGCGGTGCGTGTCGCGGAAGGCGGAGACGAGCCGGCGGTAGAGGAAGGACCACGACGGGTTGCCGTGGACCATGACCATGGGCGGCCCCTTGCCCGGCCCTTCGTCGAGGAAATGGAGGCGCAGGCCGCGGCGGTCGAGGAAGCGGCTGACGAAGGGGTAGTCGGGGAAGGGGCTCACCATTTCCACCCCAGCATCATGCTGTTGAGCCCGCTTCCGATGCCCATGAAGATCACCTGCTGGCCGGCCTGCAGGAACCCGCGCTCGCCCGCGATGGCGGCGGTGACCGGCAGGGAGACGGTGCCCATGTTGCCGAGGAAGGGGAAGGTGCTGAAATCCTTGTCGGGGGTGAGTCCGAGCGCGTCGAGGATGGCGAAGCGGTTGGCGTTGGCGACCTGGTGCGAGATCAGGCGGTCGACGGAGTCGCGCGTCCACTGCATTTCCTCGTAGAAGACCTTGCCGAGGCGTGCCACCAGCTCCTTGCCGTGGGTCAGCAGGCCGATGGCGTTGGTCTCCATCATCTGGGGGGCGCGGGGGGGCACCTGGTGGTCGGCTCCCCAGCGGCACATCTTGTGGTGCTGGGGGGCGGCCATGGCGGCGGCGCCCTGCAGGCGGGGCCGGCCGGGGCCGTAGGAGCCGTCGGAGAGCACCACGCCGGCGGCGCCGGAGCCGCCGGTCAGGGTGGCGAGGGCCTGCTTGAAGAAGTCCATGGTTCCCTCGGCCACCATGCGTTCGATCATGATCGAGGTGATCTCGCGGGCGGTCTCACAGGAGACCACGAGGCCGGCCTTGATCTGGCCGAGCTCGATACGGTTGGCCACGTCGACAATGCCGTTGAGGACGCCGAGGCAGGCGTTGGAGATGTCGTAGACCATGGCCGTGGGGGGGAGGCCGAGGCCGTCGGCGACGGCGCAGGCGGTGGCGGGCTCAAAATTGTCGCGGCAGACGCCGGCGTACACCAGGACCCCAATGTCGGCGGCGGGGATGTCCGCCTCCTCGAGGGCCTTGCGGGCGGCCTTGGTGGCTTCGACGGCGTTGACGTGGCCGGGGTTCCACCAGCGGCGTTCCTTGATGCCGGTGAGGGCCTCGAGCTGGCCGGGCTGGAGGTGGAGGCGCTGGTACAGCGGTCGCAGACGCTCCTCGACCCAGGAACTGGTGATGACGTTGGGCGGAAGCTCGTAGCCGATGGCTTCCAGGACGACCCGGGAGAACTTCATGGCGGAACCTTTCTGCGGCAGAGGGCAGAGAGGGAAAGAAACACCCTCATCGCCGTTCCCGAAGGCGAACGGCAAAATTCTCCAACTTATATATCACCAGCCCATCAACTTTCAAGTACCCCGAGCCGGTGACGGTGCGGGCGGCGTCGTCGATGGCCGTGACCACCGCCTCGACGGTCACCAGGCGGTTGGCGGGGATGACCTGTCCGCGGTAGGACCAGGTGTGGGTGCGGCCGACCGCGATGGGTTCGAACCCGCACGGGGCGGCGGCGAGCGCGGCGCCCCAGCGATGGA
>CAZKPI010000223.1:0-769 GCA_964554555.1 uncultured bacterium | reverse complement strand
TCCTGGTAGAAGTGGGCCTGGAAGAACCACTCGGCGGGGTCGACCGGCTTGGTGCCGCGGATGAAGCCGAGCCCGTGGGGGCCGCCGTCGGGGACGAACAGGTCGATGGTGCGGTTCATCAGGAAGGCGCGGCCGGGCAGGCGAAGGCCGTCGCGGCCGGTGTCGGCGGGGTCGTCGGGGGTGAGAGGGGCGGCCTGGGCCAGATCGACGGGGACGCGGCGGCGCGTCTCGTCGGGGGTGGGGACGTACGGCTGGGCGCCGCGCACCCCGACCTGCTGGGCCAGGGCCTGGCGGGTGAAGAACCCGAACGTGGTGTCGCCGTCGTACACCGGTCTTCCCTGGCGGGTGACGCGGAAGGTGAACGACTGGATGATCATGCCGCCGGACTGGCTGATCTTGGTGCAGTGGATCTCGGCGGTGAGGAGGCCGGAGAGGTTGGTGACATCCTCGTGCAAGGTGGCCGTGCCGTCGAGGTTGCGGTAGTGGAGGGGGTGGGGGCTGGTGAGGGCGGAGCCCATGTAGGCCGAGAACCAGCCGCAGACCTGGAGGGGGAACTCGAGCAGGACGGCGAAGGGGATGCTGGATTGGCGGTTGGCGCGGCAGTACCAGGCGTCGGGGGGGATGCGGTACTGACCCTCGACGATGCCGCCCGGCTTCAGCAGGAGGGGCGGATGATCGACGCGGGTGAGGCGGTCGAGGAACAGGTAGGGCGGTCCCGGCAGGCGGGCCAGGAAGCGGTCCTGGTCGAAGGGGCGGTAGGCTTCGCCGA
>CAZKPI010000222.1:0-7637 GCA_964554555.1 uncultured bacterium | reverse complement strand
GCGGTGCCGCGCCGCCCGCCCAGGAGCCCGGGGAACCCGGACACCCTTCATCCGGTCGGTCGGCCCTCGCCCTCTGGCTGGCGGTTTTTCTGATCGGACTGGCGCTCTTCCTGCCCACCCTCAACCCCGGCATCACCTGGTATAACTCAGGGGAACTGGCGGCCGCCGCCATGACCCTCGACGTGCCGCATCCCCCGGGGTATCCGCTGTTCACCCGGCTGGCCAACCTGGCGGTGCGGGTGCCGCTCGCCGGGGAACCCGCGCGCCGGGTGAACGCCCTGGCCGCCGTCCTGGGGGCGCTGGGGGGGGCCTGCTTCGCACTCTGGCTGAGGCTGGCAGGCCTGGGAAGCGGGGTGGCGGGCGCCGCCGCGGTCTGGATGATGGGGTTCGTCACCTTTTGGGAACAGGCCACCAACGCGGAGGTCTATACCCTCGAGATCCTTCTGCTGGCGGGGTGGCTGGGGGTTGGCACAGCCTGCCGGTCGGGGCCGGTCGGGGCAGGGAAGGGCCTCGCCCTGGGCCTGGTGTTCGCCCTGGGCGTGGGAAACCGGCCGACGTTCGCCGGGCTGGCGCTGGCGGTGGTTCCCGCGCTCTGGGGCACAGGCCTCGGCGGCCGGTTCGGACGGGAGGCCCGGTTCGCGCTGGGGCTGGGCCTCCTGCTCGGGGCCTTGCCGACGCTTGATCTGTATCTGCGGCTCCAGAACCCTGACCGGGTGCTGATGGATCCTCTCGTCGGCCAGGGGTTGGAGGGGTTCTGGCGGGTGTTCACCGCGGCCGATTTCCGCAAGGCCCTGCTGGTGTTCCCGCCGGACGAGCTGTTCCGCCGGTCTGTCGACTGGGTGCGGTTCATGGCGGGGGACGGGGGACCCGCCCTCCTGGTGCTCCCCCTTCTTGCCTTCATCCCCCGGGCGCGACCAACCGCCCCCGCGGCGGGGGCACGGGGAGACCCGGCCCCGGAATTCGTTGCCCCGGCCGGGGCCTGGATCGTGTTGGTAAACTCCGGTTTCGTGCTGAACTACAATGCCTTCGAGGCGCACACCATGCTGTTGCCGAGCGTGCTGGGCCTGTGTACCCTGGCGGCCGCCGGGGTAACCCGCTGGACCCGGGGGCGGCCGGGGTGGGGCACGGGGGTGATGGCCGTGGTGGCGGTCTGCGGAGTCCTGCTGGGGGCCAGCCGCCTGTCGCCGCGCGACCAGGAGGCGGCCCGCTGGGCGGTACGCATGACGGCCGGGGTGCCGCGCGGAGCAACCCTGCTGGTCAGCAACGACGTCGAGTTCCGGCCGCTGTGGTATCTGCGCCTGGCGCACGGTTTCCGGCCCGATCTGACCTTCCGGCTGATCGACGCGGTCGGGCCCGAGGAGATCGAGGTCCTGCGCCAGGAAGCCGCCCGCCGCCCGGTGCTCGGCAGTCTCATCTACCCGCCCGACCTGCGCGAACGATTGCGGCCCTTCTTCCGGCTCGAACCCGCCGGCTTCCTGACCCGTCTGTGGGTGCCGCCGGCCGGTGAAGGGCCGGAAACGGCGGAAATTCCGGGCGCGGCCACCCAGGCCGCCCCGTTCCTGCCGGCCATTTCCCTGGACGGCAAGCCTTTTCTCCAGTCCTTTCCCGGCCGCTTGCGGATCGACGGCACGGGGACGGCGGCCCCCGCGGTATTTTCCTTCGATTACCGGCTGGCGGACACCGCCGCCGGGATCGGGAACGAGACCGTCGGAGCCTTTCTGACCCGGGACGACGGCCTGTTGCCCGTCAAGCACGGGGTTCTCGTGGGGTATGACGTCCACCGCCCCGGGGACCTCCTGCCGGCGCCGGGGAACGCCCGGCCCGAGGGGTTTTTCCCGGTGTTCCACCGGGAGTTCGTGCTCCCGGAGGGCCTGCCCCCGGGCACCTGGTCGGTCCACCTCCTGGCTCTCCAGCCCGAACCACCGCCCGAGGCCGGAATCCTGCTGGCGTTCCTGCCCGACGAGAGCCTTCTCAATCTCGAAGGGGCGACGGAGGTGTTCCGACTCCAGCACGGTCTGGGAGACCGCCCTCTGGTGAGGGCTTCGCGAAACTGGCCGGCCTTTCTCCAGGCGCTTGCTCCCTGGATGGCCGGCGGCCGGCCCGTCGAGATCGGCCGGTTCCGGCTTCCCCCCTCCCAGCCCTGAACCCGTGAATGGCGCGGGCCGGAAGGACGCAGGTGGTCCCTGACGGCCGCCGCCGCCGACGGCCGCCCGCGTGTCCCGGTCCGCTTCCGGACCCCGCGGGTTTCCTCCGATGGCTCCAGCCCAGGGGGGAGGCCTTTCCCCTCACGGCGCCCCGCCTTGCGACCGGGAAAATCCAGGGTCCGGCGGCCTCCGCCACTTCCTTGCAAAACTTGCCCCCTGCATCTATAATTGCCCGAACTTTCCGCCCCCCCGGGGCCAGGAGGCTGTTTGCCGTCCAATCTCTTGCTGGAAGCAGGTTTCTGGGGACTGCCCCCCGACTGTGTCGGCCGCGATCCCCGTGACATCCCTGCATTTCTCGCCGACCTGCTCGAAAAGGAGAGGCTCGGGGCATCCCGCATCCGGGTCTGGCTCAGCGCCTCGCGGTTCGGCATCCTCCTGGAAGGGGTTCCCGCCGCCCAGGCGGAGGTGACCGGAGAGATCAGAGGACCCAAAGCCGCCCAGGCGTATGATTTCAACAAGGTTCCCACTCCGGCGGCGGCCGGCTTCGCCGCCTCCCAGGGAGTGGCGGTCAAGGATCTCCTGATCAAAGAGGTCGATGGGGAAAAGTATGTCTTCGCCCGCAAGATGGTGCCGGGAAGCCCGTTGGCGGGCCTTCTGCCGCGGCTGGTCCCACTGCTCCTCGGGGCCCCCGCCTGGAAGGCTCCTCCCTGGCTTCCCGACGGCATCCTTCCCCAGCCCCCCGCCTACGTCTGCCTTCTGCTCGACGACAAACTGCCGCCGCTCTCCGTCGAAGGGGTGACGGTCGGCCGGGAGACCGGCTGGCGGGACGGCCTGACCTTCCGGAAAGCGGCCCTGACCCGGGCGGAGGACTTCCCGAAGCAGGCGGCGGAATGGGGCGTCCAGGGCCTGCCGGCGGACCGGCTGAAACTGCTCGAAACGCAGATCCAGGCTCTGTCGCCCCCGCCGGCCACCGTTCGCAAGGACCGGGCGCTGTTCGACCGGATCGCCTTCTCCCTGGAGAACCCGGCGGCCTTCCTCCTGCCCATCAAGGCAGACCTGGCCTCGATCCCCAAACCCCTGGCGCTGGAGATGCTCGGGCTGGAGCCCGAGTATCTGCCCCTGGAGACGGCCAAGGGGGCGCTGGTCCCCGACCTGCTCATCGGCATCGCGCCCGGCCTCGTTCCCGGGGCGGCCGAGCTGGCAGTGCGGGCCACCGAGATCCAGAAGCGGCTGGCCCGTCTGCAGAAGGGGTGGGCCGCCGACCTGCAGAAGCCTTTGTCCGAGCGGGTCTCCGAGTTGAAAGCCCTGCCCGCACCCGACGGCATCGGGTCCCTGTATGACCATGCCCTGCGGGTGGCCCGGCGGGCCGCCCACCTGAACCGCCTCCTCGACTGGAAAGTGCCCGAGCCGACGATTGAGAAGGGGGTCATGTATTCCGCCGCGGGCAAAGCCCTGCAGTTGCAGAACTGTTTCCCGGGGCTGGAGGGTCAGCTGATCCCCCTGATCGCGGAGGCCCAGGGTCTCGATCAGGAACTGGTCAGCGTCCTGAAGGATCTCGGCCCCGCCTGCGACCCCAAGGCCCCTCTGCCAACCCTGCCGGCCGCCGCCCTGATCCTGTTGGCCGATCTGCTGAACCGCACCCTGGCCGGCAACGGGTCCCGGGAGGCGGCCGCCGAACGGGCCCTGCACCTGCTCTGGACGCGCCAGATCCGGCTTGATCTGGTCAAGGTCTTCTCCCTGCCTGAGGACACCGGGGGCTTCGACCCCGCCCCCTGGCTGGCCCTCACTTTCCGGCGGCTCCAAAAGGAAGGGATCACCCGCGAGAAGGGGGAATGGATTCTGCGGCCGGGCGAGTGCGACCCCGTGGCGATCGCCGGGGCGCTCCGGGCCTGGCCCGGCGGCCCGCCCCCCCGGTCGGAGGCGATGGCCGACCTGGCCCGCCGCCTGGGGTTCCGCCTCCAACAGGTCAAGATCGGGTCGCTCAAGCTGGGCGCCGCCGCCGAGACCTTCCCGACCCTGGACGCCCGCGTTCAGGCCATGGAGGCCGTCCCCCAGGGGGACCACCCCGCCCTGTTCGCCCGCCTGCTCGAGGCGGAAGGGGAAATCGAGGCGGCCCTGGCCAGCCTGCCGCCAGTCCTCGACGAAAGCTCCTCCTCTCTCGCCGGCCTTCTCCGGCTGTTACAGCGGGTGGAAGCCCAACTGGCCCGTTTCCCCTTCCCCGGGTCCGGCCGGGCCCGCGGAACCGCCCCCGCCTCCCCGGCCCCCGCCGAACCTGCCGACTCCCGGCCCCCGCCGCCCGGGGAGAAACCTCCCCCCACCTGAGCCCTTCCCCGGAAAAGCTTCATTTTTCCGGGGAAAAGAGGTAACCTAGTCCAACTTTGTTCATGAGGAAGATCAATGGACACCAACGAATCCCGCACCAATCCACCCTCCAATCCACCCTCCAAGCCGCCCTCTGACTCCGGCCGGGTCATGGTCCATCCACTGCTCCCCTTGCGGGATGTGGTCGTCTTCCCCTACATGGTGGTCCCCCTGTTCGTGGGCCGGAAGAAATCGATCCGGGCGATCGAGGAGGCGATGCTGAAGGAACGCAAGATCATTCTGTGTTCGCAGAAGCAGGCCAAGACCGACGACCCGGCCATGGCCGACCTCTACGAGACGGGCACGATCGCCGAGATCCTGCAATTGCTGAAGCTCCCTGACGGCATCCTGAAGATCCTCGTCGAGGGGACCACCCGGGTCAAGATCAAATCGTTCACCAAGAGCGAGGAGTATTTCGAGGTCGAAGTGGCCGAGGTCATCACCGAGGACCAGAAGACGATCGAGATGCAGGCCCTGATGCGCAATGTCATCAGCCTGTTCGAGCAGTATGTGAAGATCAACAAGAAGATCCCCCTCGAGGTGATCATGGTGGCGAACAACGTCGACGAGCCCGGGCGGCTGGCCGACATCATCACCGCCCACCTGACCCTGAAGGTGGAGGAGAAGCAGGAGATCCTGGAAGCCTTCGAGCCCAAGTCCCGGCTGGAGAAAATCGCCACCATCCTGAACCGCGAACTCGAGATCATGATGGTGGAGAAGAAGATCCGGGGCCAGGTCCGCAAACAGATGGAGCAGATCCAGAAGGAATACTACCTGCGCGAGCAGATGAAGGCCATTCAGAAAGAGCTGGGCGAGGGCGAGGAGCGGGGAGAGGAGATCGAGGAGCTGAAGGAGGCCGTCGCCAAGGCCAAGATGCCGGAAGAGGCCCGCACCAAGGCCGAGAAGGAAATCAACAAGCTGACCAAGATGCCCCCCGGGTCTGCCGAGGCCACGGTTTCCCGCAATTACATCGACTGGCTCGTCTCCCTGCCCTGGTCGAAAGCGTCAAAGGACCGCATTGAACTCGAGAAGTCGGAACAGATCCTCGAGAAGGACCACTTCGGCCTGAAGAAGGTGAAGGAACGGATTCTGGAATACCTGGCGGTCTGCCGCCTGAAGAAGTCGATCAAGGGCCCCATTCTGTGCCTGATCGGGCCGCCGGGCGTGGGCAAGACCAGCCTGGGGAAATCGATCGCCCGGTCCCTCAACCGCAAGTTCGCCCGCATCTCGCTGGGCGGCATGCGGGACGAGGCCGAGATCCGGGGCCACCGGCGCACCTACATCGGGGCCATGCCCGGCCGCATCATCCAGGCCCTGCGCGACACCGGCACCAAAAACCCGGTCATCCTGCTCGACGAGATCGACAAGATGGGCATGGATTTCCGGGGCGACCCCAGCGCCGCCCTCCTGGAGGCGCTCGACCCCGAGCAGAACCATTCGTTCTCCGACCATTACATCTCGACACCCTTCGACTTGTCGAAAGTGCTGTTTTTGACCACGGCGAACGTGCCCCACACCATTCCCCCCGCCCTCAAGGACCGCCTGGAGATCGTCTACCTGCCTGGCTATACCGAGGACGAGAAGGTCGAGATCGCCAAGAAATACCTGATCCCCAAACAGCTCGAGTCGAACGGAATCAAGAAATACAAGGTTTCCATCGACGAGACGGCCATCCGCAAGATCATCCGGGAATACACCCGCGAATCGGGGGTCCGCAATCTGGAGCGCGAGCTGGCCTCGGTCTGCCGCAAGATCGCCCGCCAGATCGTCACCCAATCGAAGAATTCGACCGAGGACGAGCTCAGGAAGAAGCTCGAGGCCGAACCGGTCAAGGTGACCGACGAGAAGGTCGAGAGCTACCTGGGCGTGCCGACCTTCCACGGCGACAAAAAGGAGGAGCGGGACGAGATCGGCGTGGCCACCGGCCTTGCCTGGACCGAGGTCGGCGGCACCATTCTGCCGATCGAAGCGGCGGTCATGCCTGGCCGCGGCAAGATCATCCTGACCGGGTCGCTGGGCAACGTCATGAAGGAGTCAGCCCATGCCAGCCTGTCGTACCTGCGGGCGCGGGCCGGCCAGCTCCGCATGCGGCCGATCGACTACGACAAAATCGATCTGCACATCCACTTTCCCGAGGGCGGGGTGCCCAAAGACGGCCCCTCGGCCGGCATCGCCATCACCACGGCGATCTACTCGGCCCTCAACGAGGTGCCCATCAGCCGCGACGTGGCCATGACCGGCGAGATCACCCTCCGCGGCAAGGTCCTGCCCGTCGGCGGCATCAAGGAGAAACTGCTGGCGGCGCACCGCAACGGCATCATGACCATCATCGTATCCGAGGAGAACGAGAAGGAACTGTCCGAGATCCCCGACGAGATCCGCAAGGGCTTGACCATCCACCGGGTGAAAAACTGGGAACAGGTGCTCAAGATCGCTCTCAAGGGCGAACCCAAGTCAACCCCCCTGCGGTTCCCGCACTACCCGTTCGACTCGGCCGGCCCCAAGAAGTCCCGCCGGAAACCCAAGGCCTGAGGCGGCCGGCCGGACCATGAAAATCACTGCCGCCGCCTTCCATGCCTGCGTGACCAGCCGGGAGGCCATGCCCAGGGAAAAACTGCCGGTCATCGCCCTCGTCGGCCGCAGTAACGTGGGCAAGTCCTCGCTGATCAACACGCTGGTCGGGCGCCGGGAGATGGCCAAGACCAGTTCGACCCCCGGCAAGACCCTGACCATCAACTTCTACCTCATCAACGACCAGTTCTTCCTCGTCGACCTGCCCGGCTACGGCTACGCCAAGGCCTCGCGCACCACGCGCCAGCGCATCCAGACCATGATGGACGACTTCTTCGAAGGGTGCGCCGAACTGAAGGGGATCGTCCAGATTCTCGACAGCCGGCATCCCCCCTCGACCCTCGACCAGCAGATGCAGAAATGGATCCGGGAGCGGGGACTGCCGACCCTGGTGGTCATGACCAAGGTGGACAAGCTGACCCAACAGCAGGTCGCGAAGATGAAGCGGCAGATCCTCCACGACCTCGGGGTGCCGCAGGGCCTGCTGTTCTCGGCCAAGTCGAAACAGGGCCGGGAAGACTTGCTCGATGCCTTGGGCGGCCTCCTCCAGGACGGGACGTT
>CAZKPI010000221.1:2401-7671 GCA_964554555.1 uncultured bacterium | reverse complement strand
TCCCGCTCTGGTTACCGTTGCATCTGCCGGCTGTCTGGAGGCGGGCCGAAAAAGGCGTCAGAACAGGTATTTCAGGGCCACGAACCCCAGGATGCCCACGATGGTGATGGCCAGCGTCAGCATCTCGAAATACTTCTCGATGAACTCCTTCATCGGGCGGCCCCATTTCCAGAGCATGCCGGCCACCAGGAAGAAGCGGGCGGCCCGGCCGATCAGGCTGGCCACGACGAAGGGGCCGAAGGAGATGTGGGTCACTCCGGCGCTGATGGTGATGACCTTGTAGGGGATGGGGGTGAAGGCGGCGGTGAAAACGATCCAGAAGGAGTAGAGCTCATACTGGTCGCACACCCTCTTGAACACCTCGCGGGTAAAACCTGGTACATATGTGAAAAAAATGTCACTGACCATCGCCCACAGGAACATGCCGATCGCGTATCCCGCCATGCCGCCGAACAGGGAACCGAGCGAGCAGAGGGCGGCGAACCAGAAGGCCCGGGTGGGGGCGGAGATGCAGAGGGCGATGAGCAGGACGTCGGGGGGGATGGGGAAGAAGCTCGACTCGACGAAGGCCAGGACGAACAGCGCGACCGGCCCGCCCGGGCGGTCGGCCCAGGTGAGCATCCAGTCGTAGAGACGTTTCAACCAAGCCATGCGGCCTCCTGCGGGTCAGGCGATCGGGGGAACCCCGGGTCCCCTCCGGGAAAGGATGGCCATCATAGCCCAAACCCCGCCGGGCCGCAAGGCGCGTCTCGCACCCAGGATCCGCGACGGCTCCTGGAGATCCGAAGGCGCCGTCCCGGCAGGACGGCCCCTGCTGGGAGCACCACGCCCGGAAGGCCTCAGGCGGCCCGTCACCCGGGCTCATCGCGGATCATGGGCCGGGGGGGATGTCGACGGGCACTTGGCCCCGGGGGCCCGGTGCCGAAACGGCTGGGTCGGAGAGGCGCATCAAAACATGGGAATGGACAGGATAGGCTGTAGGACCGCCAGCAGGGCACTGCCCAGGATGAGCAGGTGGAGGCATCGGTTGAGCGGCAGGAGCGCGGCGGCCAGCAGGGCGGTGCGGCGCGTCACCTCCTGTTCGTAGAAGGAGCCCAGCCAGCCCAGTTGCGATGCCAGATCGCCGTTCTCCTCACCGGAGGCGATCAACAGTCGCGCCTGTTCGGGGAGGGGGGCCGCCACGTCCAGGGCCAGGGCGAGGGATTCCCCGCTCCGAACCCGGGCCGCGGCCTCGCGGAGGGCTCCCCGCCACGGGAGGTGAGGGGTGCTGGCGGCGGCCGCCTCCAGGGCCTGGGGCGCGGATACACCGGCGGCGAGGAGGTGATGCATGACCAGCAGGGCCCGGCCCAGCAGGTGCTTTCCATACCATTCACCCAGGAGCGGGAGGCGGACCGCCGCCCAGTCGAGCAGGGGGCCGCCGGCCTCCCCGTCCCGCCACAGGAGGGAGGAGACCGACTGCGAAACGAGAAAGATCACCATCAGGACGGTCGGCAACATGACCAGGGCGGTCACGGCCGACGCCGTCCAGGGCGTGGCCGTGGCCTCTTCCATCCACTCCGGCGTCATGCCGTCCACCATGGCGAGGCCGGCGCAGGAGAAGGCCCCCCAGATGACGGCCCACCATCCCGGGTGGTCGATCAGCCAGGCGTCGAAGAACGACCGGAGGCGGCAGGAACCCTCCTGGAACCGCGCGGCAAGGGACAGCATCTCCCCCAGGAGGCCGGCGGCTTCGCCGGCCTGCACCAGGGCCCGGAAGGTCTCGGGAAAGCAGGCGGGATGCCGGGCGAGGGCGACCGACAGGGGCAGGCCGCCGGCCACCGCCGCCCGGATCTCGCGCACGAGCCGCCGCATGGCGGGGTCCTCGAAGCCTTCGCCCACCACCGCCAGTCCGTGGGGGAGGGGAATGCCGGCGGCGAGCAGGGTCTCCAGGTGCCAGGTGAACAGGCGCAGATCGGCCGGGGAAGGGGTGCGGCCGAGGTCGGTGGTGGGGCGCGGCCGCCCCATGCGGTGGTGGAGCGGGGTGGGGTCGGGGCCGCGCCGGGCGGCCGTCCGGGCAACGCCTGCCGACATACCTGCCTCCTGTGTGCGGACACGGTGGGGAAAACGCTCTTTCATCCGCATCCAAAGCAGGCGGCGTGCCAGCCGGCCCGGGGCAGGGAAACCGGCATGGCTGGCTGGTCTGACGGGTGGACCCGGGATCGCGGCTTTGCCAACCCGTCCGCATGTGCGGAACCCCGCACAGGGGGCCCCCGTCGCGCGGGGGGGCCCTCTGGCCGGGATTCCGCCGGGGGCGCGGCCGGGCGATCGCCGGGCGGGCCCGGGGACGGAACGTCCGGCGATAACGGCAGGCTGGACCCCGCCCCGGGGGGATCGGCCGGCGGCCCCCGGGACGGACGCCGGTCCGGTTTGAGGCCGGGGTTGACCATCTGGTATAGTGGCGGAAAACCTGGGAGGATGGAACCATGGCTGAGCAACGGGAAGGGCAGAACGCGGGCGGGAACAATGACCTCCGGAAACGGGTGGCGCATCTCGAGGAACTCCTCGCCATCGTCGATCAGGCGGATGCGATCATTGAAGGGTGTATCAAGAGCCACAAGGATCTGGCCTCCACCCTGGCTGACGTTTTCGACTTCCTCGGACAGCGGCTGAACCCGGCCGCCATCTTTCTGGTGACCCAGAACGAGGATCTGCGCTCCACTTTCTACGGGCGCCAGGTGACCGAGGAGCAGATGACCGCGGATGCTCCTGACCTGCTGGCAGTCAGCCGGACCGAGCGGCGGGTGGTGGGCGGCCGGGAATGGTTCGTCATGCCCCTCGACATGGCCGGCGACACCATCGGCGCCTTCGGCCTCGCCTTCCCTCCCGGGGCGGCGGAGACGGAATCAGGGGTGTTCGAGAAGATGAACCTGGTGGCGGAGGAGCTGGACAACTACTTCTATTCCATCCAGGAAAGCCGCTACAAGCACATGAACATCATGGAGATCCAGCGGTGCCTGAAGGCGCGCAGTCTCAGCGAGGCCATCGACTCGGCCATCACCATCCTGGCCGATGTGGTGCCGATGGAGGAGCTGGTCCTGCTGTATCTCGACGAGGACCTAAGCGGCGGGAAGATGGTGCAGTATTACGTCTACCGCGGGTTCAAGAAGGAATACGACTCGGTCGAGCGTCCCCTGCCCGAGCTGGATGCCCTGATCAAGGCGGGCAAGGCGATCGTCGTGCCCGGGAACCGCGATCTCGAGAAGGTTTTTCCCGCGGCCTCGATGAGCGAGACCATCCTGCTCGACGGGCTGGTCGAGGAGACCCTGGTCGGCAAGATCATGATCCGGCCGCCCAGCCAGACCGGCCTGTCGGTCGCGAGCCGCGAGATGATCCAGGTGTTCGCCGAAGCCCTGCGCCAGCGGCTGGTCGATTTCAACCGGGAAAAGAACATGCTGCGGCAGTTCTTCCCGGCCGAGGTCATCCGGCGCATGCTTCGCGAGCCCAATTACAAGGCGAAATACCTGTCCCCGCGCAAGGAGGACATCGGTATCCTCTTCGCCGACGTCAGCGGCTTCACCAAGCTGAGCGAGCAGGTGCTGAAGGATCCGGCGCGCATCGCCCGGTTCATCGACGGGTGGTCGACCGGCTGTACCGACCGCTTCTTCCCTCTCGGCGGCACCCTTGACAAGCTGGTCGGCGACTGCGTGATCGTGCTGTTCGGACCCCCGTTCTACGACCGGCCGCCCGAAGAGGTCGCGGTGCGGACCCTGCAGGCCGCCCTGGCCATCCGGTCCTTCACGCGCGAGTTCCTGGCCGCCCCCGAGAACGCCGACATCCAGGCGTCACCGTATTACCAGGATTTTGGCGTTGCCATCGGCCTCAACTACTGTTCGGCCGACGTCGGCATGATCGGCCCCAATCAGGATCTGACCGCCTTCAGTAGCGGCATGAACAACACGGCGCGCCTGCAGGGACTGGCCAAGGCCAACGAGATCCTGGTCTTCCCGTCGATCCGCGACCTTGTGCAGAAGGCCGAGCCCGGGAAGTGGCAGTTCGAGGGCCCCTGCCAGGCCGCCGTGAAGAACGTCAAGGAGCCTCTCGTCTACTACAAGCTGGCGGGCTCCTGCTGATCCCCGCCCGGGCGGGGGGGGAGGTGTGGCTGTCGGCAGGCTTCCTCTCCGCCATCGCGGGCACAGAGAGACAAGGGCTTCGCCCGTCGCGGGGCGGGCGGGGAGACCGCCCGAACCTCGCCCTGGGCGGGGGTTCCATGGGGTCCGGGAAGGAGGTTCGCGCCGCCCGGCGGCCGGGTGCCGCCGGGTCGTCAGGCCGGCCGATGGCGCTACCGGCTGGCGAAGCGCGGGTCCTTCCCCCGGTGGAACGTGTAGTAACCGCAGCTTGGCACCACCTTGCCGTCGGGCAGGAAGTGCTGGCAACTGCACTTGCTCATCCGCACCGAGTCGAAGGTCCAGGCATCCATGAACTGCATCAGGTAGACGGTCTTGATGCGGTTCTCGGCGATCGCCCGCCGCTCGGCTGTCTCCAGGCGGCGGCCGGGAGGGAACAGTTCGGCCAGCAGGGCCTTGAAACTGGAGCGGACCCGTTCCGGGTCGCGGAACCGGGCGGGGTTGGCATACACCGTGTCGATGCCCGTCCGCAGGAGGGCTTCCAGCTCCGGGCCGGGGTCGACGAAGTGGGCGTTGGCGACATGTTCGATCACCCGGTCCTGGTCGGCCAGGGGCAGGAGGCCGACGACCTCGCGGTCCTGCACGAGGAAGTAGCCGATCGCGGCGCAGAGCGGGTTGGGCATCGGCAGGGGGATGAAGTCGGTCCGGCGCAGGACCCCGCGCGAGCCGTCTTCCATGGCCGCCAGGGCGTCGGGAATGGTCAGGCGGCGGCGCGGATCGACGGGCACCTGGGAGCCGCGACTGCCGCAGTAGGCCATCATCGACAGCATCACCGACTTGACGGCCGGACTGCGGGTGAGCAGGTCGAGGGTCACCGGGCCGAGGTCGGCCTCGTTGACGTCGCGGGCGGCCAGGATCAGGGGAACCATCTTGATGTTCCAGCGGATCAGGCGGTCGAGGGCCAGCTGTTGGCGGTCGAAGGGGACGCCGCGCAGGCGCGGGGCGGCCGGGCCGTCGTAGTGCAGGGAGACGTAGACCTTGGGGTGGCGGGCCAGGCGGTCGAGGAACGCGTCGTCGGCGGCGATGCGGCGGCCGTTGCTGTTGATGACGATCCGCGCGATCGACGGGCGGTCGAGCACCTCGAGGATCTCGAACAGCTGGGGGTGG
>CAZKPI010000221.1:0-2381 GCA_964554555.1 uncultured bacterium | reverse complement strand
CCGACAGCGTGAAGGCATCGACTGCGCCCTGGCTGGCCAGCAGGCCGTCGGCGATCTTCCCCACCTCGGCGGGGGTCAGGCGGAAGGTGGCGCGGTTGTCGGCCAGGCAGGTGGGGCAGGCCTGGTCGCACTCGTTGGAAATCTCGACGGCCGCGGTGCCGGCCCGCTGGCGGTGGGCGGTGCACAGGCCGCAGTCGGCGGGACAGCCCTTGTCCACGGGGCGCCGCGGCCCGGCGGGCGGGGAGGGGGCCACGTCGAAGGCGGGCAGGCGGTCGAACCAGGCGCGGTCGGAGCAGGCGAGCCCCTCGAGGCGGCCGTGGGTCGGGCAGTCACGGACCACGAAGACGCCGTCATCCAGGCCGACCACCTTGCCGGGCAGAAGGGTCCCGCAATGGGGACAGAGGGACGTGGTGGAGTAGTAGGTGCGGGGCTCTCCCGCTGTGGCGGCCGGGGCCGAAGCTGGTTGCGGCGTCATGGATGACCTCCCAAAGAAGATGCCTGAAACTACCGGGTGGGGCCGGAAAAGTCAATGGGATGGGCCAGGGAAACGGGGAAGGACGGGGGGCGGGGCAGGAAGGGCCCCGACCCGTCCCGCGTGCCCACCCGGCCGGCGCGCGTGGTTTCCCCGGCACCGCCGCGGCTGGCGGCGCGCCACCGCCCGTTTCGTTGGCGCTAAGAGGGGATATTGCCGGGGCGGGGAAATTGCAGTATGCTTCGGCCAACCTCGGAATTCGTCGGGTGGGAGATGCGTGGCATGCGGTGTTCGATGGTTCTGGTGACGGGTGTTCTGTTGGCCTTCCTGGGAGGAATGGCGGTGGCCGCCCCCCTGGCCAGTCCGGCCGGCCGCCTCGCCGGTCCACCGGGTGGCGGAGGGGCTCGCGCCACGGCGGCGGCGGTTCTTCCATCCGGATCCGCGCCGGCCTCCGTGCCGACCCCCCTGGAAACCATCGAAACCCCTCCGGAAGACGACCCCCTTCTCATGGAAGGCCCGGTGTATCCCTTCTCCTGCCCGGAATGCGGGTTCGGGGCCGACAGCCCCGGGACCTGCCCGGCCTGTCACCTCCCCCTGGTGGCGGAAGAAGCGGATTCTCCCGACACGGACCACCCCTCCGAAGGACAGCCGGAGGACGAGCCGGTCGTGGAGGACATTCCCGAGGAAGAGGGCGATCTCGGCACCCCCCCGACCGACCTTTCCCGCTGATCTGTTGCCTTTTTCCCCAGGGTTTCCCCGCTGGCCGCCGGCCGGTATCCTGGGGCCCGCCGGGCCGTGGGGGCCGTGGGGACAGGCGCTTTCCCGGCAGGACCGGTCCACCCGGTCGTCATCGGTGGCGGGGCGGGGCGGGGGGAGGGATCGCTGAGGGGTCAGGAGAGATCCGGGGGTTCGATGATCGACAGCGGACAGCCGATTCGCTCCGACAGGGCCCGGGCTTCGGCCATGGCGTTCTTCGCCTCTTCCCGGAGGTTGTCCGGGTAGTTGGCCAGCCCCGGGTGGGTGCCCGGCGGAAGAGTGCCGAGGACCTGCGGGGGAAGGATCGAGAAGGAAGGTCCGTGGCTCAGCTTGATGCGCAGGTCGAAGGTGACGCGATGGCCCCCGGTTTCGGGCAGGTGCCAGAACCGGGCGATCACCGAGGCCACCTCGGGAAACCGGGCCAGAATGGTCTGGCGGGGGACGAAGGCGATGTGGTTGACCTCGGAGATGACCCCCGCAACATCGACAAGGACCGTCCGCCGGGTGCCGAGGGCGAGGATCAGCATCAGGCCGGCCAGGGCGGCCAGGAACCAGGTCCAGGCGGTGGGGGCGCCGGCGGGATAGACCGTGCAGGCGGCGCCGGCCAGGAACAGGGCCCCGATGGTGTACAGCGGCCGGGCCAGGGGGTGAATCCCCGGGAAAGCCTTGACGGGTTCCATAGGAAATCCTCTCAGGAAGACGGTCTCGCCCATATATACTGTGCCGCAGGCGCGGTGGTCAAGTTTTTCCCGTTCCAGCCAGGCGGTTCCGCTGAAGGGAAGGCAGGGCCTGCAGAGTCCCCGGGGGGAGAAAACGGTTGACCCCTGCGGGGTACCGCAAGTATCATGGCGGCGACGGGCGCCCCTGCCGCGTCCGGAACCCCGCTCGGGAAGACGACCACCATGGATCTGTTCCTGAAAGCCTGCGTTGCCTGGGTGAATCTGCCGTACACCATCATGCTGGCGGTGGCCGGCCTGTACTGGCTGTCCGTCATCCTGGGGGTGTTCGATCTCGACCTGTTTGGCCACGGCGGAGAGGCCGCCCCCGACGCCGGCGGTGACCTCGGTCTGGACGGCGGTGACGCGGGCGGGGACATCGACGCGGGCGGTGACGCGGATGCCGGCGGGGACGCCGATGCGGGAGCAGATGCCGA
>CAZKPI010000220.1:0-7674 GCA_964554555.1 uncultured bacterium | reverse complement strand
CCCTGCCGGTCCCCGACGGTGTCGGGTTCGGCCGGCGGCTGACCGGCCGCTGGCGGGAACTGGTCGAGATCCACCGGGCCGCGAACCCCGCCGGCTGGGCCGAGGCGATCGCCGGCCTGGAACGCGCCGGTGACCGGCAGGCCGCCGCCGAACTGCATGAGAACCCCTGGCTGGCCTACGGCTCGACCCTGCTGTTGGCCGTCGCCACCGCTGATGGTCTTTTCTACGGACAGCTGGGGGACGGCGACATCCTCGAGATCGCCGACCCGCCGGCCGTGCGCCGACCCCTGCCGGCCGACCCCCGGCTGGTGGGCAACCTGACCACCTCTCTCTGTCAGCCGGACTGCTGGCGCGACTTCCGGTTCGCCTTCCGGCCGGCCGCCGCCGCCCCCCTCGCCGTCCTGCTGGCAACCGACGGGTATGCCAACTCCTTCCGGAACCCCGACGGCTTTCTCCAGGTCGGCCCCGACCTGGTCGACGCCTTGCGTCACGACGGGCTCGCGGCGGTCCGGGACCACCTGCCCGGCTGGCTCGAGGAGACCTCCCGCGAGGGGAGCGGCGACGACATCTCGGCGGGACTGCTGATCCGGCCGCAGGCCCTGGGAATCATGGTTTCGGGCGGAGAGGGGAACGGCCATGGGTGACCTCCTGCGGGAGGGTCAGCAGTTGTTCCTGCCCCAGGCGGCCGAGCCCTGCACCGTCGGCCGGGTCCTGGGCGGCGGCACCCAGGGCGAGGTCTACCACGCTCTGCTGGGGGACCAGGACTGGGCCCTGAAGTGGTACCATCCCAGTTTCGCCGGCCCCGAACAGCTCGCGGGTCTCCGGCTTCTCGTCGCCAAGGGGAGCCCGTGCGCCAGCTTCCTGTGGCCCGAAATGGTCATCGAACAGGAGGGTATCCCGGGGTTCGGCTACCTGATGCCTTTGCGCGAGGCCCGGTTCCAGCGGTTCAACCGCCTCCTGCGCCACCACGGCGACCACCCCGTGCGTCTGCTGGCCACCATCGGGTTCGAACTGGCCCACAGTTTCTGGCAGCTTCACTGCAAGGGCCTGTGCTACTGCGACATCAGCGGCAGTAACCTGTTTTTCGACCCGCAGACCGGCGAGATCCGCATCTGCGACAACGACAACGTCGGGGTGGACGGTCAGACCCGCCCCGGGGTGGCCGGCACCCTGGAGTTCATGGCGCCCGAGGTGGTCCGGGGCGAGGCCTCCCCCAGCATCGTGACCGACCTGCACTCGCTGGCCGTCCTGCTGTTCCACCTCTTCCTGCTCCACCACCCGCTCGAAGGCATACGGGAAGACGCCATCCACTGCCTGGACCTGGCCGCCAAGGAATACCTCTACGGCCAGGCCCCGCTCTTCATCTTCGATCCCGTCGACCACGCCAACGCGCCCCATCCCGTGCGGCACGCCACCGTCCTGGCCAACTGGCCGTTCTACCCCCGCTTCCTGCAGGACCTGTTCGTCCGGTCGTTCACCGAGGGCCTGCGGGACCCCGCCAACGGCCGGGTCAGGGAGACCGAGTGGCGGGCGGCGATGGTCCGACTGCGCGACACCGCCTTCAGCTGTCCCTGCGGGGCCGAGAATTTCCTGGAAGGGACAGCCGCGGCGGAGAGCCCCCCCCACCGGATGGACGGGGGGACGGGGCCCCTCTCCCCGACCACCTGCTGGGCCTGCCGTTCCCCCCTGCCGCCGCCCCGGCGCCTGTGCGTGAACCGGCAGGTGGTGGTGCTGACCGCCGGCGTCGAGGTCTTTCCGCATCATCTCGATTCCGACCGGCGGTTCGATTTCTCGGCCCCCAGCGGGAAGGTCGTCCCCAACCCGCACAACCCGCAGATCCTGGGCCTGCAGAACCTGACCGACATGCCCTGGACCTGCCGGTTCGGGCCCGGTGACCCGCCTGCCGAGGTGCCGCCCGGCCGGTCGGTGAAGGTGAGCCCGGGCACCCGCATCGACTTCGGAACCGCCCAGGGGGAGATCGTCGGCTGACGACGGCCGCCGCCCCCCCCGCGAGGGGAACCGGCATCCTCCTGCCCCGGGGCATCCCGGCCGGACACTTCGGCAAGGGGCGGCCGGGCCTTTCCTTGGCCGCCGCGCGGTCCCTGCATCGGCCGCCGACCGGCGGCGGCGGTTGAGACGGCCATCGGTTCGTGGCAGAATGGGGGCGCGGCCGCCCGGATGGCGGCACGATTTTCCATGACCTGGGAGGCACGACCATGCGGACGGGGCTCGGGATACTGCTGGTGTTTCTGCTGGCCGCGGCGGCCGGGGCCGCCGACCTTCTGCAGGAGGGCATCAACCTCGGCAAGCAGAAACGGTATGCGGAAGCCGAGAAGGTGTTTCTTCGCCTTCTGCAGGACGACCCCATGAACGACAAGGGCCGCTACTACCTGGCCATCGCCTACTGGAAAACGGGCCGGACAGCCCAGGCGGCGGGCGAACTGGCCCTGTTGCGCGATCTGAACGACAGCCTCGCCCAGAACCTGGTCAAGGTCTGCCCGGGCATCGAGGCCGCGGCGGACGGGGAAAAGGCGGGCGGGACACCGCCCGCGGTGCTCGATCCCGGGGCCCGGCGCCCCGGCCCCATTTCTTCCTCCCGCGGCCCCCGGGGAACCGTCCGGGCCGACCCGCCCCCGGCGCCCGACGCCTCAGCCGGCTCCTCGCGGCTGACCGGCCTGGAACTCGCCCGGACCCTCCAGCAGGCCGGCCGGGTCGAGGAGGCGGCGGCCCAGTTCCGCCTCGAGGTCCGCAAAGCCCCCGTCGATCAGCGTGACGAGGTTCGCCTCGAACTCGGACAATGTCTGGAGGACGCCGGGAAGAATTCCGAGGCCATCAAGGTCTACGAGGAAATCCTCGGGCCCGGCCGCCGTCCGGAAGCCCTCTGGCGGATGGGGCGGCTGTACCGCGCCGAGGGACAGCGGCAACAGGCGATCGCCGCCTTCCGCCAGCTCGAATCCGACGCCACCGGGTATGCCGAGCAGGCCCGGGCGGCCATCCAGGACCTGCAGGCCGAGATGGGTGCCCGGTCGCCCGCCGACGGGCCGCCCGAGCCGATGAACCCGGGTCTGGAAGACGACTCCGAGAAACAGCGCCAGGCGCTCTGGGAGGAAACCAACGCCGACGATCCCCGGACCCGTGAGAACGCCTATTCCCGACTGCTCGATCTCGATCCCACCGACCGCCTCGCCCTGGAAGGGATGAAAGACCTGATGAAGGAGGAGGGCAAGTTCTGGCGCATGCGCCAGTATTTGTACCAGATGGTCAAGCACGGCCACATCTCCCAATCCGAGGCCGACGCCGAGATCAACGACTACGAGGGCGCCAAGAAATGAGGAGATGACCGGCCGGCCTGACGGGGCCGCCGCGACAGCCCATGGCGGCCTGACCTTCCTCCTGGTCTGCCGTCTGCCCTGACCAGGGGCACCCCTCAACGACAGGGCATCCCTGAAGAGAACGGTCCAGGGCAGTTCCAACCACTGCGAGGCCGGATGCGCTTCTGGCCGGCTTCCCGCCAATCAGTGCCTGCCGGCAGGCCAGACCCCTGAATCCGTCTCTTTTTGAGTCTCCTGGGTTCATGGCGTAGCTTGTCAGACGAATTCCCAGGTTGCCAGACGGGCCTCCTTATGTTAGAGTGCCCCTGCCAAATGGGACTTTACCTGGCACTTTCGTATTGATTGGTCCCTGGTCGAGGGGGCCGGCAATTGAGAGGCTGATCGACGAACCTTCCGCGCGAGGAGGACCCACGTGCATCGGTATTGTCAGCGACGCATTCCCTGGACTTTCCTGTTCCCGCTCATCCTGGTGAGCCTGGCCTGCCTGGTCGGCTGTCAGGACCGGCGGGAGGCGTCCCCCACGGGAGCCGACACCGCCGGCACCCCCGAGGCCGCGGTCCTTGAGCTGATGGCCGCCTGGCGGGCGGAGGGCGCCATGCCCATGCCCATCGCCCAGGTCGCCACCTCGACCGCCACGGAATCGACGACGGTCGTGCAGAGCCTGGGCACCATCAAGTTCCAGGATCTTTCGGGCGGCCAGCACACCTTCCAGATCATCGGGAAGAAGTTCCTCAGCCCGGAGCTGGCCGAGATCTATACCACGTATGAATTCACCCAGGACCCCGCCCTGGCGGGAATGAGAGCCGACATCACCTTTGTCATGACCCTGCAGGAGGGTGTCTGGCGTCTCGACGACCTGGTCTTCACCAAACTGCCGCCGGTCATCGTGGTGGGCGGGCTCGGCGTGCAGGGCTACATCCGCGACACGTCAGTCACCCCCGCGAGGCCGGTCGAGAATGCGGCGGCCGCCCTCTTCCAGGGTGAGACCCTGATCGATTCGACCCTCACGGATGCCAATGGCTTCTACTCGCTGACCGCGCCCGCGCCCGGTACCTACACGTTGACCGTCACCAAGGACGGCTACGAGTTCCTGACCGTTCCGAACCTGTACCTGTATTAGAAATTTCCAGCGTTAGGGAGAGCTGAACATGCGCAAGAACTACCTGGCCCTGTTTACCGTGGTGATCCTGCTCGGCGTTGTCCTGGCCGTCGGTTGCGGCGGCGGCGGTGGCGGCGGTGATGCCGCGAGCCCCGTGGCCCCGGTCGTCAACGACGGTATCCAGCGCGCCGACCTGAGCGGCACGGTCACCTACCTCGGCAATGTCGTCCCCAACGCCACGGTCTACCTGCTGAAGGAAGCCACCGACACGGCCGTCCTCTCGAAGCGGGCGGCCATCCTCGGCCAGCCCGCCCCCGATGCCGCCGCCCTGACGGCCGACGGCAACGGGTTCACGACAACCACCAACGCCAACGGCCAGTATCTGTTCAGCCAGGTCCCGGTCGGCACCTACACCCTGACCGCCATGGCCGACCCCGTCCACCAGATCAGCATGTCGGTCATCGTCGGCGCCATCACCAACCTCGACCTCGCCCTCAAACCCACCGGTTCCATCTCGGGCATCATCAAAGACACCTACGGGGAGCCCGCCGTCGGTTACCTGGTCTACCTCTCAGGAACTTCTTACGTGGGTGTCACCAGCCTTGACGGGTCGTTCACCATTCTGAACGTCCCCATCAGTTCCGCCCCCTACACCCTGTTGCCGGCCTACCAGACCTCCTATGCCTTCAAGAACTCCCCGGTGATGGTCACCGTTGTCGCCGGGGCGAACACCTCCGTCGGCACCATCGAGATGATCTACGCCCGCGGCGGCATCACCGGTTTTGCCTACCTCCCCGGAGCCACCGACCACAGCGGCATCAGCGTGTATTGTGACGGCCGTTCGGGCACCACCGACGCCAACGGCAGTTTCACGATCGGCAACATCGGATTCGGCCAGAACACCGTCACCTACAACAAATATTACAACGGGGAATACTACACCGGGATGCAGGTCATCACGGTCAACTCCCTGGGAACGGCCACCATTCCCGCCGTGACTCTGGCCCCGCAGAGTGCCAATACCGGGAAGATCGACGTCACCCTGACCGGTTTGTTCTCCACGGGGGGAACGGTGTATTGGCAGTTGTACCGCGAGGGCAGTTTCTACGATTCTGATTACACGACCATCAACAGCACCTTCACCTACTCCGGATTGTCCACGGGGACCTGGCAGGTGATCTTCACCCCGGCCAACAGCAACTACACCTTGACCAATCCCGCCGCCGGGACCACCGACCGGCTGGCGTCCATCACCATCACGGCGGGTGGATATGCCACCAGCTCGGCCGTGTTCTCCTACAAATATTCTTCCCTGTCCGGCAGTGTTTCCGGCACCACGACGGGCTTCACCGACACCTACAATCATCCCCTGACCGCGGAACTGTGGCGCAACGGGTATTCCTGGTACTCCGCTCCGGTCAGCGGCGGCGCGTATTCCTTTACCTCCAGCATCGCCACCGGGGTCTGGTCGCTGGTCCTCTCGGGAGCCGGCTACGAAACCGGGTCGCAGACCATCATCCTCGTTCCCGGCGCCAACACCCAGAACCTGATCGCCACCCCGACGTTCCCGACGTATTCGAGCTACTCCCTCTCGGGGAATGTCCTCACCGTCACCGGCACCCGCTTCGACGTCAGCACCGCCTCGCTCTACATCGTGCGCAGTGGCCTGACCACCGGATCATTGGACTACGACAGCCGGACCGCCACGACCCTGGTTGTCGACATGACCCCCTTCGGCCCCGCGGCCTACTCCGTCTACGTCCAGGGTGAAGATGGCGCCCGCACCACCAGTTACGCGTATGTCACGATTCCGTTCTCCGGCAGTCCCACCATCACCTCGAACGTCACCACCGATGTCGGCACCAGCACCTACGTGCTGAAGTGGAACAACTCCTTCCCCGGAGCGGCCAGCTTCACGGTTCGCGGCATCAGCCCGGCCATCGCCCCGGTGACCCTCGGCCAGGCCAGTTCCTCCTACACCTTCACCGGCCTGTCGCCCGACACCACCTATCAGTTCGGCGTCCGGGCCACGGGCTTTGGCATCAGCGACAGCGCCGAGTCCACCATCACCGTCACCACCAAGAAAGTGTTCAGCAGTGACCCCAACCTCCTCGACACCGGGGCCTACTGCCTGACCTATCGCGGGGCGCAGACCTACAACGGCGCGGTCTACGCGGTGGCCGACAACCCCATCGGTTTCTTCCTCATCCGCCACGACCTGACCAACTCCACGACCGCCTCGACCACCATCACCTCAACGCTGGCCAGCCCGATCCTCGACTCTTTCTATGTCAGCGCGAACGGGGTTTACGTCGTCTGGCGGAGCAGCAGTTCCCAAAACACCTACGAGATCCGACAGCACGCCATCACCACCCTCGGCTTCACCGGGAACAGCTACACATCGACCTTCCCCGGCGCCGCGGGATTGGCGCGGGGCGCCCGCCTGGCCACCAACCCCTCCAACGAGCTCGTCATCCTGGCGTGGGGCGTCCAGGGCGACACCACCCCCGGCATGGCGGTGGCCTCTCTCACCACCATCGGGGTCAACTTCGGAACCCCGATCTCCGAGATTTCCGTGGCCAACCTTCCCTCCACTTCCCAGTTGATGTTCGCCCCCGTCAAGGGGAACACCGGCGAAAACTACTATGCCGTGAGTTTCATGGGCGGCTCCCCGGAATACCGGCTCTACGACACGGCCTTTTCCTCACCCCCGAAAGATTCCGCCACGCTGGCCGGCCTGTATGACCTCGTCCCCTCACCCGCCAAGGGGGTTCTGGTGGTCGATCTCGACACCGCGTATTTCCTCAAGCCGCCTCTCACCTTCGGGTTCAGCATCGCGAACCCCGGCCGGCAGGCGGCCATCGATGCCAACGGCAAGTTCTACTTCTACAAACCCGGCCCCCTCAGCACTCTGAACCGCTACTCCTCGACCGGGTCCTTCCTCGATTCCCGGTCCTTCTCCAAGGGGTTCAACCCGATCTTCAACGAGAAGTGCATCGTCTACGACGACACCACCAAGCAGATCCTCGTCGCCGTCCCGACCGCCAGCGGCACTCTCGCCTTCGTGCCCTTCACCACCCTGGAATAACCCCAGATGTTCCCCCAGCCGGGGGCCGGACGACCGGCCCCCGGTTTTCTCTTGTCGGGAAATGTCCGAGCCTGCGCGGGAAGCGGAGTTGGGGGGGCGGGGGGAAGCTGTGACCCGGCGGTCGGGGGGGGGGCGGGGGGCCGGCCGGGGAGCTG
>CAZKPI010000219.1:2139-7688 GCA_964554555.1 uncultured bacterium | reverse complement strand
TGGGGTGACCTCCATAGGGTGTGTGATGGTCACCATGGAACCATAGGCCCCACCCGACGAGAAGATGTGGTTCATTGAGCGCTTACCGAACATTCCTGGGAAATACTTCACGTACCCATCCCCGTCGGGAATATTGGCCGAGGTTTCCCCTGCTCCGACGAAGACGTTGTGCAGGGGGTCATACACCTTTTGGATGACCGGCCCCTTGGGACCCTGGAAATCGCAATACACCGTGCGCGAGGCGATGGCCACGTTTTTGGCTTTGTCCTTGATCTGGAACCACACCACATAGACATGCCGGTCATACTCGAAGGCGGATGCCGCGGGCAGGGGGGAGAAATCCACGCGGTCGGTCAGGTTACTACTGAGATTGGCCAGTACAATCGTGTTCGAGGTGGTGTCGTAGATCGTTTGGGAGGCGGTGGTGAAATCGATTCCCGAGCCGGCGGTCCCGCCGTATTCCGAAATCGTGTGGTAGTAACTGCTGGCCTTGTAGTCCCAGTAATACGGATAGGCCTTCGTTCCCCAGACGGGAAACATGTTGATGGTCGGGGGATGCGTGTCCACGTGCAGGTCGAGGGCGGGACAGCGGGCGCTGGTGAAGGTGCCGTCGGAGGCGTCGGCATCGAAGTTGGCCCGGGCCTCGGGGACGGAGGGCACGGTGATTGTCCATTGGCCGCCGGCGCCGGTGATCGTACTGCCGATCTGGGTTCCCGCCCGGAACAACCGGATGGTGGTCCCGGCTTCCGCACTTCCCTGGAAGGTCAGGTTGAGGGTGGTGGTGGCGTAGTTGGTAACGCCCGGCGTGATGGCAACCCCCTGAAGGTGGGAGATGGTGGGGGCGTTCACGGCGCCGCTGGGAATGGCCCAAGCCAGGAAGATTGCCAGGATGGCGGGAAACACCCCCTGCCAGCGGGCGGAAAATGGCGAACGCAGGCGGCGTGGATGGTTCATGGGGTGACCTCCCAAGCGAAGCGATGGGGACTGGGGGTGGGCGATTCACCGCCAGTGGTCCCCGTTTGGTCGGGGGTGGGCGACAAGGGACAGGACCACGTGACGGTGGCGACAATCCAGAGCGAGGCAGGCAAGCGGGGGGAGGCCCCCGCCTCTGGGGCGCCCGGCGGGGGGATCCACGGAACCAGGGGCAGGAGGGGCGACCCGCCAAGGGCCTGGAACAGCGCGACCTGCCGGACGGGAACGCCGGGAAGAGGTTGCCATTCGGTTACTGGCGGTGGAAGCAGGGCTTCCACCACCCGCCGGCCCCTTTCCCTGAGGCTCAGGAGCTTGCCGCCGCCAGGGAGGGAGGCGATGTCGGCTGGATCCATCGAGACCAGCCAGTCGGCAAAGGCCTGCGACCAGGGGGACGAGGCGGGATCCGCCAATCCCTCGATGGCGGAGGCGGGGTCCCGGGCCCGCCAAGCCAGCCCGGCCCATTCCTGCGGGAAATCGGCGGGCCTGATGCCGGCCAGACCGCGGGTGAAACGCCAGCTGAAACCCAGGTCCTGCAGGGTGGCCAGGCGGGCCAACCGCAGTCGGGGCGGGGCGGCAGGGGGAGGGGCGAACACCACGGCGGCCAGGGCTTCCCAGGCCTGGCTTGCCGCCGCGAAGGCTTCCGCCGGCCCGGCGGGAAGCCGCAGGAACGGGGGCAACAGGCTGTTGATTCCATCCTGGAAGGCGGTTGCGGTCTCGGGGCCGGGAAGGCTGGGCGCCAGGAGCAGGCAGGCCGCCAGGAAGCCGACGTCCCGGTCGTCGGGGGGCCAGCCGAGGAGAAGCCGGAGCCGGCTTTCCGGGGGGATCGCGGAGGTCACCGCCTGGGACCAATAGGAGGTGCAGGAAAGACCGGGAGGTCGTCCCTTCCAGAAAATGGCCGGGTCGCCAAGGGCCAGCCCCAAGGTGGTGGCTTGCGGGCGGTCCGTTTCCCAGGCTTCCCCGAGGCGGGCCGCCGTGCGGGGCCATCCGGCCTGGGTCAGCAAGGCTGTTTCCGCGGGAGACACCCTGCGGAGCAGATCTTCCGGAAAGGTGCCTGGGGAACGGGAAACGGGTTCAGGCCCTGCCTTGGTTTTTGTTGGGGCCGGGGCAGGGGGTGGGCTTGGTGCTTTCGGGGCCACCAGACCCCCGCCTGGATTCGATGGGGAAAGGGCCAGTCCAATGAGCAGGAGAACGCAAAGTACCCCGCCCATAACCAATGCGGAGGAATGTTTGGCTTCGAACTTTCCCCAGCTCCCCATGGTGTCTCCCCCCTCTAAGTATACAGGGACCAACCAGGAGGGGTGTTTGGAGCCGGATGTCTGGGTCAGGGGCCGAAATCGGCTCGGGAATCTACCATTCGAACAGGTAGCCCATGGAGGCTGAGATCCCCGTGGTACCTACCAGTTCCGCGAGCAGGCCGGCTTGGAGTACCGACGCGGTGGCCACGCTCACCACCGAGTAATCCCGTGTCCAGGCGGAGGGCACCGGCTCCTTGCCGGCGAAGTCGGGGGAGGATGGCCAGGGCTCGATCATGATTCCGTCGACGAAAGCCACGTCGCCCGGGTTCGTCCCCTCGATGGTCACCTCGAGCCTGACCACCTCGGTGGTGTCCAGGGAAAAATGGTTGTGGGCCCGGCGCCATTGCAGGGAATTGGCCGGGATTTCGAGGCGGGGTATGGGTTCCGGGTCTTTCCAGATCCGGATTTTCACCCTGGCGGTGGCCGAAGCCGCCCGGGACCAGAAGCTGACGACGTACGTGGCAGGATCCAGTTGGAGATACTGTTCCGCACCGTCGGCCTTCAACTGCCAGCCGTCCGGTACGCCATCGCCGGGGGTGAAATTCCCCTTCCAGCCACCGACGGCGGCATAGCTGACTCCGGAATCCTCCTCGAAACTTGGGTTCTTCACCTTGTTGCCCACCAGCCGCCAGGAATTTGGGGTGGAGTGGTCGAAGGAGGAGCCCCAGGCGGTGCGTCCGCGCAGGAGACTATGGGCGGCCAGGAGTTTGACCACCTCGAGGGCGGCGGTTTCCGGAGTGGTGCTTGCCAACAGCTTTTCCAGTTCGTCGTTGGGGTCGCGGGTCGGGTTTTTCTGATGCCGGTACAGATCGATGGCCCGGCGCAGGCTGTCGAGGTTCGCTTTCACCTCGTTCTCGGCAAACCGCTTCAGCCGCGTGTCCTGCTCGAACACCGCCACCGTTCCGGAAAGTGCCAGAATGGAGAAGGCGAGGAGCAGGCCGAGAAGAAAATATCCTTTGCGTCGGGGCATGGTTTCAGTATAAAAAGTTGGTATGGCCCTGTAAAGTTTCAGGAAGTCTGCCGATAGTGAGAGAGGAAAAGTGTCTCGCCGATTGAGACCTGTCGAGGAGATCGCCGCTTGAAGGGAACGCCCCTGGGACTCAGACGCACTGCCGGCTTTACCCTGCTCGAACTGCTCGTCGTGGTCGGGATCCTCGCCGCCCTGGTCGCCCTGGCTCTCCCCTACTACCAGGATTACATCGCCCAGTCGAAACTGACGGCGGCCCAAACAGATTTGAAAACCTTCGCCAAAGCCCTGGCGATGTACGATCAATTGGAACCTACACCCTACGCTACGACCACCGCCCTTCCTCTCATCGGGAAATACGTCCAAGACTTTCGGGCGACCGCCAATCAGACCGTTCCCCGGGACCCCTGGGGTGCAGATTACCTCTTCCGCTATGAAACAGGAACCATCATCTCTGGCGGGCCAGACCGGTCTGTCGATACCACCGCGGCGGGGGCCCGTATCCCCTCTGGCGATGACCTGCTGGTCACCTGGAAGCCGCCTTTCTGTGTGTCTTCGATTAGAGCCATTGATGTTCGCTGGATCGAAGTCACGTTTTCCCGCAAGGTTGTCGAATCTACTGTTGCGGCGAATGCAGTTACGGCACCCTCTGCTTCCGACCAGGTCGTGAAAGTCAGCGATAACATCTACCGCTTCCATCTTATTTCCGATTTGACCCCCGGAACCCTGACCGGGACATTGAGTGGAAGCATTCGAGCCATGGACAAGAGCGCCGCAGGATTCGACACCGATCCGTTGGGTGGGCCCGGGGAGAGTGAAAGTTTCACTTTCTAGGCGGTTCTCGGGCTCTGGCGGTTTCACCCTCGTCGAAGTCGTCGTCGTCACGGGGCTGATCCTGCTCCTGTCGCTGGTGGCCGTGCCGATGACGGATCTGCTCAACCAGCGGGATGACGAGGAACGCCTGCGGCTCTGCCTCCTGGACATGCGTTCCGCCATCGACCGATACCAACAGCAGAACGGTACCTGCCCGGCCTGCCTCGCCGATCTGCTCTACCTGCGGGATGCTGATGGCGCCCATTTCCTGCGCCGGATCCCCATCAACCCTCTGGCCACTGAGCCCCTGTGGCAGATCGCCAGCCGCACGACGGTCTCCGGGGTCGGCGACACGTGGCTTCCCGCTCCCATCGTGCCTCTTTCCGCCAGTGATGGCGTTCCCGGGGGAAAGATCATCGACATCCGGTGTGCCTCGGGAACCCGGTTGTCTGGGGAGCCATTTCCGGTCCCCAGCCGCGGGATCAACGGAATCCCATTCTGCGACTGGTAGGCCGCCCGGTCCTCGAGGTTCCCGTCGAAGGCCAATGAAGACCACCTCCCCCCTGGGGTGATCCCCCAGAGAAGTCCAGTCGCCCAGAGAACAGGGTCTCTACCTCTTGCGGCGGGGCTTCGTCTCGGAAGGAGCCGCCGGGCGCTTTTCGCCTTCGGCCTCGCAGGGTTCGGTTTCGGGCAGAGCAACCGGGTCGCTGATCGCCCCAGGTTCAACCGCTTCGGTGGGAAGGGCCTCGGGAACCCCCTCCCTGGCGGCCTCTTCCAGAGCGTGGCGGGCCAGCAGGTTCGGTTCCTCCCGCAAAACGGTGACCGCGGCGCGCCGCCGGGCGGGGGAATGGTCCCTCAGCATGTCCCGCAGACGGTCCAAACCGGTGGTCTGCCCGCCCCGCCACAGGATCTGCCCCGCCAAGGCCTGCTCTTCGGGAGTTCCCCCCCGTAGGGGGCCGGCCAGAAGTTCCTCCAGGTGGGAGCGGAAAAACCCGATCCGGTCCCGGACGAGACGGAGGGCCGACAGGCGGAGAGACCCTTCCGGCCTGTCCAGACCGGCCAGAATCCAGGGAAGAAGAGGCTCCCAGGCCGGAAACAAGGGTACCGCCTCCAGCATCCTCCTGGCGGCGAGTTCGGGAACCGTGGTCGCCCCCCCGCCCCGATCAGCCATCGCCGCCACCTGCTCTGCCGGAATCTCTGCCACCGCCGCCCGCAGAGCGGCCGCGGTCGTCTCCTCTTCGGCTCTCAGGTAGGTCTCGACCACGGCCCGTGTTCCGATGGGATCCGCGATCCGGGCAAGGGAGCGGGCGGCGCACCGTACCACGTTGGCGGCGGGATCCTTCAGGACCTCGATCAGGAGGGAAACCCTTCGCGGGATGGGCAGTTCGCCCGCCAGGAAGGCGGTTCCCGCCCGGATGTCGGCGCGGGGGGAGGCCAATCGCCGCAGGACCAATCCTTCCAGGTCTTTGGTGGGAATCTGGCTGGCCAGCCCCTTGATGGCT
>CAZKPI010000219.1:0-2121 GCA_964554555.1 uncultured bacterium | reverse complement strand
CTGATGCTGGAATCCTTCAACAGAGGCTCCAACAGGTGGCGGACCGATTCCCCCGACCGGGCGAGGCCCTGGGCCGTGTTGGCCCGCACCCGCGCATCGTTATGGAAGAGGAAAGGGCTCAGGGCGGCGGGGGGCAGATGCAGGCGGCCCCCCGCCAGCACGGCCGAGGCGAGGACCCGGGGGTCCTTCTCCCGGGCGAGGAGGGCCTGCAGGTGGCGGCCGGCCGAATCCCCCAGGAGGGGATCGAGGTGGGAGACCGCCAGACTGCGGACCTCGGGGGTCGAATGGGAAAGGAGGGCGAACACGGCCTGACGGCAGGCCGCAGGGTGGTGCCTGACCGCCAGGGGCAGGGCGAGCCGCAGGACCTCCGGGCGCGGGGTTCCCAGGGCGGCGAGGAGGGGTTCGGGGTCACCCGGGCAGACCCTTTCCCAGGCCTTCAGGGCGAAGACGATCAGTCGGGGGGTTCCCGACCGCGTCAGCTGGAGCAGTTCTGAAGGTTCCATGCCCCGGCGCCTAGCGGCGGGCGATCAGCTTGGCCATGCCGAAGATCGGCAGGTAGAGCGAGATCACGATGCCGCCGATCAGGACCCCCAGGAGCACGATCAGGATGGGTTCGATCAGCGAGGCCAGCGTTTCCACCCGGTTGTAGAATTCTTCCTCGTAGAATTCCGCGACGTGGTCGAGCATCTCGGTCAGGTTGCCGGTCTTCTCGCCAACGCTCACCATCTTGTTCAGGATGTCCGGCAGCCAGGGATCCTGCGCCAGGAAACTCTCACCCATGGGTTGGCCTTCCCGGATGGCCCGGGCGGCCGCTTCCACCGCCTCCCGGATCTGGACCCGGTTCACGGCCGGTTCCAGGATGTCCAGGGCGCTGGTGACGGTGATCCCGCTGTGGATGAGGATCGAGAAGCTCTTGGCGAACCCGGCGATCTCGAAGGTGTGGAACATCGGGCCCACCAGGGGCAGGCTCAGGGCAAGCCAGTCGAAGAACCGGCGCCCCGGCTTGGTCCGGCCCGCCGCCCAGACCGCCAGCAGGGCGGCCCCGGCCAGCAGGACCGCCATCCCCGCATGGTTCACCAGGAAGTCGCTGGCGGCGATGGTGATGGCGGTGGGGGTGGGCAGGTCACTGCCGAACCTCTTGTAGATCTCCTTGAATCGGGGAACAATGTAGGTCAGAATCGCCCAGGTGACCAGGGCCGACAGGCTGAGGACCAGCAGGGGGTAGGTGAGGGCCTTGCGGACCAGCCGTTTGAGCTTGATCCGCTTGTCGAGCATGGCGGCCAGGCGGGCCAGCACCCGGTACAGTTCCCCGGCTTCCTCGCCCACCTTCAGGAGGTGGAGGTAGGTGGCATCGAAGGTTCCCGCATGGTTCTGAAATGCCGCGGCGATCCCGCTTCCCCCCTTGATGTCCTCGGTGATTTCTCCCAGAACCCGCTTCAGGTTCGGGTGGGCGGTCCGCTCGTGAAGGAGGGTCATCGCTTCGAGAATGGGAACCCCGGCCTTGGTCAGGGTGGCGAACAGCCGGGTGAAATGGAACAGTTCTTCGAGGGGGATGGACCCTCCCAGGGACCACCCGCCGCCCGTCCGGGGCGCGGCCAACTCGACCACGGTTTCGGGCAGGCCTCCCTGGATCCTGGCCAGCTCGCCCGCCTCCTCCGCGGTGCGGGCGGCAACCTCCCGTTCCTCGAGGGCACCCGACCCGGTGCGCAGAGTGACAAGGAATCTCTTCATGGGTTTCCTGGATTCTGGACTTTTTCGGGCTCGGATGCAACCGGCCGGGGATGGATCCGGAAGCCGGACAGACCCCGGTCCTGCCCCCGCAAGACGGCGAGGGCTTTCTCCAGGCCGTCGGGAGTCCGGGCGGTCGGTTCGATCTCCAGGTCTTTTCCTTCCCGGTTTCGGATGACCACTGGCCCTGATCCGGCCGAGACGAAGGCATAGTCCGCCGGGGAGGCCGTCTGCCCCTCCTGCAGGAAGAACACCCGGTTGCCCTCCCGTACCATCAGGTGGGTCCGGCCATCCCGTCTGACCTGCCCGATCAGGACTGGCGGGGGCGGGGGCAGTTCCGTGGTGAAGGTGGCCTCCGTCGGGCCCGTGGCGGGAAGAGGCTCGGCGGGAAGC
>CAZKPI010000218.1:1573-7703 GCA_964554555.1 uncultured bacterium | reverse complement strand
CGAGGTCCAGCTGGTCATCCAGGACCCCGTCGACCAGGTGGAGAAGGCCTACCCGAAAAACGTCTTTCCCAAGGAAAAGCTCCCGGTGACCCCGCTGATCGACAAGAACCAGCCGGTCCCCGAAGACACTCGCGTCAAGATCACTCTCGACTTTGACCGGAGCAAGATCCGGGAGGAAGACCTCACCCTCACTATCACCGATAATGAAGGTGACACCGAGGTTCCCAAGGACGAAATGGGCAATTACCGCCACATCTTCCGCATCCCGGACCTGCAGAAGTATTGCGCCCGGGTCAATTACCGCCATCCGATCACCGGTTCGAACGACGAGATCATCCGGGTAACCATTCCCGTCCATCCGCTCGACTTCAAGAATCGCACCATCGAAGCGAACCAGAACCGCACCTCCAATGACGATTCCTCCCCGGCGGCCGCCCAGGGCGGCACCCTGACCGGCCCGTCCGGAACCTCCGGCCGAGCCGGCTCCCAGGCTGGCGGGGCCCGCGGCATCGACTCGGCCGCGGCCCGCACCTATGGCGGCGGCGGCAGTGATTCGGCCACTGGCGATTCCTACGGCACCGCCGGCAAGACCGATCTTTCCGATCTCTATTCCGATCCTTCCCAGGATCTCGTGGCCGGGGCGGCCGCCCCGGGCGGCGAAACCGGCGGAGCTGACGGCCCGGGGTCGGCCGGCGCGGCGGGCGGCAACTCCAGCCTTGTCTCAGTGGGGCCGGCGGACCCACAGGCGCGGGCGAGGCTTCTGGGTATGGACACCCGACTGGGAATGTTCCGGGCAGTCCCGCGGCGGATGGTGACGAGGCCGGAGCCGGCGGCAGTTCTTCAACCCGCCGGGGCAATGGCTCACGGAGCGGGTACCGGACGGGCGGGGCCGCCGGCGGGGACAGCTCCTCCGCTTCGACCGAAGGCGGCGGGTCCGGGTACGAGGGAGCGGGTTCTCCGACCGGCGGGGACAACGCAGGCAGGCCAGGTGATGCCACCGGCCAGGGAGGCTCCTCTGCCGGCGGCGGGTATGATAATCCCGGCAACACCCAGATGGCGGCGGCCGACACCACCGCGGCCCAGTTTGGCACCACCCAGGACGGAAACACCACGGAAGACCGGGCTTATCTTCTCAGCCTGTCCGTCCGCAATCCCGTCACCAAGGAAGCCCAATCCTTCGATTTTGTCCAGGATTCCTATCCCACCGCCACGGCGATCACCAAAAACACCCAGTTGTCCTTTTCTCTCGACCTGTCGAAGGACGTGAAAAGGGATTCGGTGAACATCGTGGTTTTCGACGGCAAGGATAAGAAGCAGATGACCCTGAGCACGGGAGGCGAAGCCTTCGACCACCTGTTCACCCAACCGACGGCCGAGGCCTACATCTGGATCTACGGCAATTCGTCCAAGGCCCCGTTCTCGTACAAACTATCCATTCCCGTCGCCGATCTCTGATTCGGCCAGTCCGACACCGAAGCATGCCCGGGGGCACATCACGCCCCCGGGCGTTTCATTTCTCGGGCACGATGCGGTGAACACTGCTGAGAGTCAACAGGCGCCCGGCATCGGTCCGAAAAGCCAGGGCCCCTCCCCGCAACAGGTCGACCGGTCTTCCCTGAACCCGGGTTCCATCCGGCAGACAGGCGGTGCAGGGGGCGCCCCAGAACCCCGCGCCGTGCGTCTTGAATTCGCGCAGGAGCGCAGGATCGGAAAGATACGGGGCAACTCCCGCCCAGGCCGCCAGAACCCGGTGCAGGATCCCCGGAAGGGGTGCAGAGAGGCCCAATTCCGCCAGGGAAACGGGGTTGAAGGGTTCCGGACAGGGGGAAAGGGAATCACCGGGGAGGGGACGGCAATTCATCCCGAAACCGATGACCACGTGCATCGTCTTTCCCCACACCGTGGCATCGACGAGAACCCCGCCCAATTTGGCCGGGCCCACCATCAGATCGTTCGGCCACTTCAGTTCGATCGGGCGGCTGGGGGATCCCATGCCGGAGATGGCCCGGTGCATGGCCAGGGCCATACCCAGGGCGGGGCTGAGGAAAAAGCGGGAAAACTCCGCCAGGTTCCAGGCCCAGGAAAAGGAACATAACAGGGAGCAGTCCGGTGCGTCATGCCAGGACCGCTCCATGCGTCCGCGCCCGGCTGTCTGATGGCCGGCCACCAGGACCACCGGGGGGGGCGGCTTGCCCCCATCATCCCAGGCGTGTTTCAGATCATCGTTGGTCGAACGGGTGGTCTCGACAAAACGGAACTGGTGCCCGCCAAACCCGTCCAGGCCACGCAGACAGCTGGGAAATTCGCGCCAATCCGCGGGCAGAGGCGAATCACCCGTGCCCTGGGGGATCATGGTCTGGAGGGCGCGGCGAGGGCAGTCACCCTTTCCTGGAGAGGGAATGCCGCGCGCAAGGCCTCCCCTTCGGAGGCACGGATCGTGTTCACCATCCATCCTTCATCCCGTCCCATCTCCCCGATGATCTCGCCCTGGAAGCCGCAGACAAGGCTTCCACCGAAAAAGGAGAGGGCACCGTCCACGCCGGTCCGGTTGACTCCGACGACGCAGGCCTGGTTTTCCAGGGCCCGTGCCCTGGCGAGGAGACGAAAGTGCTCCTGCCGGGGGTCGGGGAACTGGGCGGGGAGGAGCAGGAGATTGGCCCCCTGAGCAACTTGCGCGGTGAACAAGCCGGGGAAACGGATGTCGAAGCAGATTCCCGCTCCGATCCGCCAGGGACCGGCCTCGCAGGGCGAAGGCAGGGAGTCGCCGGGCAGGAAGAACTCCGGCTCGCGGGTCAGGGGAAAGAGATGGATCTTCCGGTAGGAGAGCCGAAGGGTACCTTCGGAATCATAGAGGTAGAAGGTGTTGAAGACCCGGCGGCCGTCGCCGGGCTCGGGAAGCGTGCCGCCGATCCAGATCCGGTGCCGCACCGCCCGTTCTTTCAGGGCGGCCTGGCGGGCAGGCAGGGCCGCGGCTTCCTCGAGGAGGGCACTCCCGCAGAATCCCCTCGACCACATCTCGGGAAGCAGGACCAGATGGGCCCTGGCGGCTTTCATGCCGGCCAGGATCCGGTCGAGGGAGCCGAGATTCTCTTCGACGGAAGCCCGGGAGATGGTCCATTGGACTGTCCCGACCTGCAAAAGGTCGGGAAGCTGGGCAGGGCTCATGGCCGGAAAGGAGCCGCCAGGTCCGACCATTCCTGTTTGTGGCGCCAGCGTTCCAGGACGCTGGCATCGGTCAGTTCGGCCCGGATGGGGGTGAGGGAAACGTACCCCTCGCGGAGGGCCACGATATCGCAGGCCGGGTCTTCATCCAGGATCTCGGGTTCGCCGGTCAGCCAGTAATACGGCCTGCCGACGGGGTCGTGGCGGAGTTCGTAGGAGTCCCGGTAGCGGACGTTCCCCAGGCGGGTGAGGCGGATGCCCCGAATCGCGTTTTCCGGGAGGTAGGGGATGTTGACGTTGTAGACGAACCCCCGGGTGGGGCCGTCCTGGAGGATCCGTTCCAGACTGCGGGCCACCCAGGCCTGGGCCACGGTGTAATCGGCATCGTGGGCGAAAGAGGCCAGGGAGAAGGCGACGGCGGGGACATCGTTGAACACCCCCTCGAAGGCGGCGGCCACCGTGCCGGAATAGAAAACGTCGACGGTGGTGTTGGCCCCCTTGTTGATGCCTGCCACGACCAGATCGGGCGGGGTCTCCAGCAATTTCGCCAGACCGAGTTTCACGCAATCGGCCGGGGTGCCATTCACGGAAATGGCCCGGTGTACGGGGACCGGGAAATCGACCGGGGCGGTGCGCAGGGGATGCTCGAGGGTCAGCGAGTGACTGCAGGCGCTCCGTTCACGGTTGGGGGCGACGACCGTCACCTCGCCGAACGGAAGGAGAGCCCGGGCCAGGGCGACAATGCCCCGCGCCTGGATTCCATCATCGTTGCTGACCAGGATTTTCATCAGTTGTCCGCCCCGCCCCTGTCATCCGGTGCCCGGTACTGCCCGGACGGGAATGGGGCCTTCCCGAGGAAACTTGCTCCGGGCGGTCATTCATGATAGGATGTCGGGCAATGATTTGCAAGGGGTTTTCATGCTGAAGGGGTTGGCCATCTCTCCGGGGTACGCCGCAGGGAAGGCTTTCTGTATCCGCCATTTCCAACTCGATCATGTTCCCAGCTTCCCCATCCCCGAGAAAGGGGTCGACAAGGAGATCGCCCGGTTCCAGAACGCCCTGGCGCTGTCCCATTCCGAAATCCTCAACCTCCTCGAGCTCCCGCAGATCAAAAGCAGTCTGGAAATTGCCAATATTTTCCAGGCCCACCTGACGCTCCTCGAGGATCCCGACCTCAAAAAGGAAGTCTCCAAACGGATCCGGGAACAACGGCTGAACACCGAAGCTGTGCTTTCGGCCGTCATCAAGGATTACGCCCAATTCTTCCGCAAGCTCCCCGACCCGCAGTTCCAGGGCAAGGCCATCGACATCGTGGATGTCGGGCAACGCATCCTGAAAAATTGCGAAGGGGAAGGCAGTCTCCAGGAGACCGACGACCTCCAGGAAGGGGTGATCGTGGTTGCCGAGACCCTCACTCCATCGGAGATCGTCGATCTGAATGCCCGGCGTGTGCTGGGCATTGTCACCGCCGAAGGCACCCCAACCTCCCACGCCTCCATTTTGGCCCGCTCCCTCGGCATCCCCGCCCTCATCCAGGTGAAAACCCTTTTGGAGAAAGTCTCCCGGGGTGACATGCTCCTCGTCGACGGGGTGAACGGAATCCTCGAAGTGAACCCGTCCCCCGCCCGGGTCCAGGAATTCAAGGGGAAGGTCACCCGTTACGAGTCCCGCATCCAAAGCCTGAAGGAGGCGGTCGCCCAGCCCTCGGTCACCACCGATGGCGTGGAGGTCTCCCTTCAGGCCAACATCGGCAAGCCCCAGGACATCGACGCAGTTCTGGCCAACCACGCCTCCGGGATCGGCCTGTACCGGACCGAGTTTGCCTACCTGACCCGGCGCCGGTTCCCCACCGAGGAGGAACTGTACGAAACGTATTCGACCGTCGTCGAACGGATGGGCCAACAGGAGATCGTCTTCCGAACCATCGACCTGGGGGGTGAGAAGCTTCCCCACCTGGTCGGCGGGGCCATCGAGAAAAATCCCGAACTGGGCTGGCGGGCGGTCCGCATGGCCCTCGACCGGCCAGACATTCTCCGGACCCAGCTCCGGGCTATCCTGCGGGCGGCCGCCACCCGGCCGGACGCCCGCATCAAGCTCCTCTTTCCGATGATCTCCAATCTCCAGGAGTTCCGGCGATGCCGGGAAATCCTGCTGTCGGTGCGCGACACCATGATAGACCAGGGGCTCCCGGTCCCCGGCTCCCTCCCCCTCGGCATCATGGTGGAGATCCCCTCCACTGCCCTCCTGGCCGCCAAGTTCGCCCGGGAGGTTGATTTCTTTTCGATCGGCAGTAACGACCTCGTCCAGTACACCCTGGCGGTCGATCGCACCAATTCGAAGGTTGCCCACCTGTACCAGCCCACCCACCCTGCCATCCTCCGGCTTCTCCACGAGGTGGCCGAGGCCGGGAGGGCGGCGGGCAAGCCCGTCACCCTGTGCGGCGAGCTGGCGGGTGATCCCCGCCTGACCCCTCTGCTGGTCGGCCTGGGCATCACCAACCTGTCGATGAATCCCACCAGCATCGTTCCCGTCAAGCAGGCTGTCCGGTCCATGTCGGCGGCCGCGGCCAGGGCGGCCGTGCCCCCGCTTCTGGACTGCTCGACCACCGAGGAAGTGGATGAGCTCCTGCAACGGACCTTCCCCCAGCCGCCGGGTGCCTGATGGCCCCCTTGCCAAGCGGGAAACAGATGGTTCGCGCCGCCCTCCGGGGAGGCAGGGGGCAAGCCATCCCGAGCTCGCGTCGGAAGGGGCGGCGGGCTCTCCTCCTCCTTCTGCTTTCCTGCCCATTCCTGCTGACCGCGTGCTTCCAGGGTTCCGCGGGAAGCCCGCCAACGGCCATGGCCGCCACCGCTGACTCCCCCCAGGAACTGGGCTGGGTCGAAGCCCGTCTGGGCGACCATCCCCTCCGGATCATGATCGCCCGCACCGAGGAACAGAAACAGAAAGGGTTGATGTTCCGACGGTCGCT
>CAZKPI010000218.1:1294-1563 GCA_964554555.1 uncultured bacterium | reverse complement strand
GGAGATGACGAGGGCATGCTGTTCGTCTACGATACCCCCCACCGGATGACCTTCTGGATGAAGAACACCTGGCTGGCGCTCGACCTGGTCTTTTTTTCCGAGAATCTGGAGGTCACCGAACAGATCGAAGGGATGGTACCCGGTATCGGCATCCCCGACGCGGCCCTGCCCCGGTATTCCAGCGCCGGCGAGGCGCAGTATGCCCTGGAGCTGGCCTCCGGCGCGGTCCGCCGCCTGAACATCGCCCCCGGCACCCGACTGCAGGTCCC
>CAZKPI010000218.1:0-1240 GCA_964554555.1 uncultured bacterium | reverse complement strand
TGGGCGTCCTGGTCAGTCTTCTGCTGATCGTTTCGCCCTGGCTGGTGGCCACCAACGCCGAGGACCCCTTCCTCCTCCAGGGGTGGGTGACCCTGGCCATGGGAACCCTGGCCGCCGCCTTCCTGGCGGTCCTTCTGCTGTTCTTCCGCCCCCGGACCGGACAAATTCCCCTTCTCCTGCCAGGGCTGGCGGCTTTCGCCTGCCTGGTGGCCGCCCTCCTGCCCTCCCCCTTCCTGATCAGCCTCCGCATCTCCCTGATTCTGGCGACCCAGCTGTTGCTCCTGTTCTTTCTGCGACTGACCCGGGCCCGTCGCGATTCCCCGTGGCTGGCCAGGGCCTTGATTCTCAGCGGATTCCTGATGTCGGTCTACGCTTTCGCCCAGTGGCTGGGAGCAGACCCGATCCGCTGGGTGGGCTCGCCCCACCGGGTGGTCGGCACCTTCTCGAACCCGAACTTCCTGGCGGCGTATCTCCTCGTCACCAGCCTGCTGACAGCCGGCCTGCTGTTCCAAGGGAAGGATCATGGATGGGTCGGCCGGCTGATGGCAGGGGCAGTCCTGGCGGTCCAGGTCTCGACCCTGATCCTGACCAACTGCGGGGGGGCACTGGTGTGTTTCGGCGCGGGCCTCCTGCTCCTGGCCACCCGCTTCTGGGAGGTGCCCGCCGGCCGGGCCTTCCGGCGATCCCCCTTCCTCAGCGGGACGGTGCTGGCCCTGTTCCTGACCTGCGGTTATTGGCTGGTCACCCTGGCCACCCGCAACTACCCGTGGGACACCCTGTCCCGGCCGCCCATCGGCTACCTGTCGGTCACCTCGCGTTTGCTGGAATGGCAGATGGGCTTCGCCGCCTTCCTGAGCCACCCCGTCCTGGGGCTCGGCCCCGGCGGGCTGACCTACGTCATGACCCGGTTCCGGCCGCCCCTGGCCACGGCTTTGGGCCTGGCCCCCTACAACGACGACCCGCACTCCCATGTTCTTCTCCTGCTCGGGGAGACCGGGGTTCCCGGGCTGATTGCCTTCTGCTCGCTTTTTGCCGCCATCCTGGGCATCCACGCCAGGTTCCGGTTCCGCCAGGAGCATGCGGCCCTCCACCAGGAAGAACTCCATCCCGCCAACCCTGATCCGACACCAGCCAGCCCCGCCCCAGCTTCCATGTCCCTCCCCGCGCCAGCGGCTGAACCGGCGCCCGGGTCCTCCCCCGCGCCCGCCACGCCCCCTCCCACCAGCGAAGCGCCGGTCCC
>CAZKPI010000217.1:0-7705 GCA_964554555.1 uncultured bacterium | reverse complement strand
TCCAGGGTGGTGGCCAAAGCTGGCGAACTCGCGGATTCTGAAATGAAGGTCATTTCCAATGGCCTCAGGCACCTGATTGCCGGTCATCAGAAGGCTTCCCATTGAAGAGAGTTCTATCGGTTCTCGCCGATCACGACCTAAAGTGCCTTCCCTGCGAAAGAATCAACCTCGATTGGGGTCAGGCCGAAGAATACAAAGATAGCAACGAACGCCTGGCCGAGAATCCGTTTGAGCTACACGCCCATGTATCCAACAAGATCGAGGTTGCAACAAGGCCGGATGGGGTCGAATCCATCCTGACCTTTTTCCTCGATCCTGACTTTCGCCAATAGCATTTTCTCCTCCGGGCAAATCGGCTGTCCATGAGGATCTCCACTGACACCCGAGGTAACTGTAATTTTGTAATTGGCTATAGACGCCGGGCATGGTGGCCTGGTATAATGATGGTGTAAGCATATGGCAACCATCATCAAGAGAAAGATCGCCGGGGGCACCTACTACTATCTCTCCCACTCCTACCGGGCCAAGGAGCCCGGCCAGAAGGGAAAGGGCCGCGTCAAGACCAAGCAGATCTACCTCGGAACCGCCGAGGATGTCCTGCAGAAGATTTCCACGATGCAGGTCCCCGAGTCCCTGGTGGCCCGGTCCTTTGGCATCGAGGCCGCCGCCCTCCAGATCATCCGGAAGTTGGATCTGATCGGCATCATCGATCGCCACGTCGGCAAACGCCGGCAGGGCCTGTCGGTCGGCCAATATCTCGCCGTTGCCGCCATCAACCGCCTGGTCAAGCCATCCTCCAAGAGCGGTATCGCTGACTGGTGCAAGGGGTCCGCCCTCCCTGACCTGATGAAGATCGATCCGGGGTTGTTGAAGAGCCAGAATTTCTGGGATGCCTTTGACAAGATGCTCGTCGAGCCCAAGAAGGAGGATTCGACCCCGGGCGCCGATGACCAGAACCCCCTGATCGACGATCAGATCATCCTGGACATCGAGATGGACATCTGGAAGCAGGTCACCGCGGTCTATGGCGTCACCCTGGATCCGGTTCTCTACGACGCCACCAACTCCTTCACGTTCCAGGATGCCCAGACCCCCGGCCATTTGACCCGTTTCGCCAAAAGCAAGGACGGGAAGGACGGCCGGCGATGCGTCGGACTTGGCCTGGGCCAGACCCTGGCCGACCATCTTCCTTTGTTCCATCTGGCCTATGCTGCCAACTGCCATGATGCCAGGCTGTTTCCGACTGCTATCCACCGCTTGACCGACTGCTTTGCGAAGCTGAACCAGTCGGTCGCGGGGATCATCCTGGTCATGGACAAGGGCAACAACTCCGAGGCGAACATCCAGGACGCGGTGTTGAAGCGCGGCATGAGGATCGTCGGGAGCCTCGTCTCTTCCAGGTTCCCCGATCTCATGAGGAAGCAGTTCCGCAGTTACCAGGAGCGTGTCCGGGGGCTTCCGGTCTACCGGGAACAGCGGGAGATTTTCGGTATCCCCTGCGTGGTGGTCATGACCTACAACGCCAAGCTCCGGGCCCGGCAACTCGCTGTCTTCGAGACCCGGTTGGCCAAAGCCGAAACTCGCCTCCAGGAGGCCATTGCCAAGCATGGGCGGAAGGATTCCAAGGCGAAGATGCGAGACCGCCTGGATCGGATTCTCCGGGCAACCGGGACGCGCCGCTTCCTTCAGGTAGAGATTGAAGGCCGGCGTCACAAGTCATTCGCGGTCACCCGAGTTGCTGAGGCGATCGCCGACCGCCGCCGCCGCATGGGGAAGAACATCATGTTTTCGACCGATCAGGCCATGCCTTCGGAGACGGTCGTTGGGTTCTACCGTGAGCGGGACCGGGTGGAAAAAACGTTCCGCCTCTCCAAGGAACCGGCAGGCATCCCTTTTCGGCCCATCCACCACTGGACCGACAGCAAGATCCGGGTATTCTGCTTCACTTGTGTCCTGGCCCTGCTGATCTGGCGGCTCATGCACCTTACCCTTTCCCGGCATGGCATGAAGGTCTCTGACAAGGTTCTCCGCATGGAGTTGGAAGGCATTCGCGAGATCACCATGTTATACCCCGGCGCCAGAGCGGTTCGATCGCTGGTCGATCGTTCGGAGGTCCAGAAGAGTTTCTCTTCTATCCTGGGGTTGAATGCCTTCCTCCCAACACCACCCCCATAAACAGGGGTTCCGCCGGGTTTACCTGTACCCGGCCGTTTCCCGCTCACCGGCATTACATCAAGGTTTTGCGGCCCCAAAAATCGGTTTTGGCGAAAGTCAGGTCGAAGGCAAAAACCCTTCTTCCGGGCAGGGATCCTTCTCTGCCTTTGGTACTTTTGCGTCGATTTGCCCGGTTCAGAGGAGGGCCCCCCTGAATTTCGCAAGCCATCGATACCCCATCGCGATTTTTGGGTCTGCTATAATCCCCCGAAAGCCAAGGGAGGAACGCGAGGATGCGACTGGTCACAGCGGCGGAAATGCGGGCGATCGACCACCACGCCATCGGCACGGTGGGAATCCCGGGCCTGGTGCTCATGGAAAATGCCGGCCTGAAGGTGTTGTTCACCCTCGAGAAGTATCTGGAGGGGGTGAAAGGGAAGCGGTTCACCATCATCTGCGGCAAGGGCAACAACGGCGGCGACGGGCTGGTCGTGGCCCGGCACCTGTTCAACAACCAGGTGCCGCTCAACGTGTTCATGGTCTTCCCCCGGGAGGAGTTGTCCGAGGAGGCCCGGGCCAACCTGGCCATCCTGCAGGCATCGGGATTCCAGCCGGTCTTCATGAGCGGCACCGACGACCTGGAGCGTCTCCGGGTCGCCCTGGAGTTCTCCGACTGCACCATCGACGCCCTGTTTGGCACAGGGTTTTCCGGCGAGATCGAGGGGTATGCGCGCGAGGTGGTGGCCATCGCCAACGAAGCCACTTCCCGCCGGGTGGCGATCGATGTCCCTTCCGGCCTGGACGCGACCATGGGCAGTCTGTCCCAGGTCACCTTCCAGGCGCACGCAACCATCACCCTGGGCGCCCCCAAGGTCGGCCTGTTCCTGTTCCCCGGCCGCGACCTGGCCGGCGAGGTCTGGGTGGCCGACATCGGACTGCCCCCCGTCTCCTTTGAGGCGGTGCCGGCCGGCCAGACCCTGCTGACCCAGGACCTGGCCGCCTCGCTCCTGCCCCCGCGCCCTGAGCAGGGTCACAAAGGCACCTTCGGCCAGGTGCTGATCCTGGCCGGATCGGGGGATTACCAGGGAGCCGGAGTGCTGGCAACCTACGGTGCCCTCCGCAGTGGAGCCGGCCTGGTCACCCTCGGCATGCCCCGCTCGGTGCTGGCCGGCCTCACCTGCGGGGTCCTGCCGGATCTCATCGTCCGGTCGTTCCCCGAGGAGGAGGGCGGGTTCGCCCTCGACGACGACGAGGTCAGGGGCTTCGCGGGGGTTTACCGCGCCCTGGTGGCCGGGCCGGGCTGGGGGAAAGGCCGCCGCCGGCAGGCCTCCCTGCTGGCGATCCTGGAAGGCTGGGCGGGCGGGCTGGTGCTCGATGCCGACGCCCTGGCCGCCTTCCCCGAACATTCCCGCATCGCCTGCGCCGGCAGTGACCTGGTTTTGACCCCGCACCTGGGGGAGATGGCCCGCCTGACGGGCCAGCCAGTGGGGGCACTCCAGGCCGACCTGCTGGGAGCGGCCCGGAAGTTCGTCGCCCAGAATCCCTGCGTGCTGGTCCTCAAGTCCTCCACCACCGTGGTGGTCGGCCCCAACGGCCACGCCTTCCTGTGCAGTCGCCCCAACTCGGGCCTGGCGCGGGGCGGTGCGGGCGACCTGCTGTCGGGACTGATCGGAGGCCTGATGGCCCAGGGCATGACCGGCCTGCATGCCGCCCTGCTCGGGGTCTGGCTGCATTCCGAGGCCGGCGCCATCGCCCGCGCCGAACTGGGACCCGAAGCGATGACCATCAGCGAGGTGGCCTCCCTCCTGCCGCGCGCCTTCCGCCGCCTGCGCGGCGAAGAGAAGATCGATTCCTCTCTCCGCTCCTGACGTTTTGCCGTCTGGCGTTTTCGCGAAGATCGGTGCATAATGGGGGCACCCTTCCCATGGATGCACCCCTGATTGGCGTCACCTATCTCGGTTCGGGCAGTGAGGGCAATGCCGCACTGCTCGAGTTCGGCCGAACCCGGTTCCTGGTGGACGCCGGGCTCAGTGCCCGCCGCATCCGCCGTTCCCTTGCGAAGGTAGGCCTGACCCTGGCCGACCTGTCGGGCATCCTCCTCACCCACGATCACGGCGACCATGTGCGCGGCCTGCCGGTCCTGCTGAAGGCCCATCCCGTGCCGGTTTTCTCCCCCGAACAGACCCGCCGGTCCCTTCTGCACCAGGGTCTGACCGTGCCTGCCCATATCCCCGTCACCGCCGGCCAGGAACTGGAACGGGAAGGCATCCGCATCCGGCCGTTCCGGGTTTCCCACGACGCCGTCGACCCGGTCGGCTTCCGGTTCGAGTGGCAGGGACGCACCGTCACCATCGCCAGCGACTTCGGCGAGCTGACCCCGATCGTCCTCGACCACCTCGCCGGCTCCGACATCCTGTGCCTGGAGAGCAACTACGACCCCGATCTCCTGGCCGCCTGCTCCTACCCCGACTTCCTCAAGCGCCGTATCCGCGGCCCCCGCGGCCATTTTCCCAACACCGGCGTCGCCCCCCTGCTGGGCCGCCTCGGGCATTCCCTCACCCATCTCGTGCTGATCCACCGCAGTCAGGAATCCAACCGCCCGGACCTGGTTCGCCAGGCCCTGGCCCCGGCCCTCGGCAGTCCCGCCCTGCGCCGGTGCCAGGTCACCCTCGCCGACCAGCACGAGGCCACCCCCCGCCTCCTGTTGTCGACCGGCCGCCCGCCCGCGCGGCCTCCGGCCGCGGTGCGGGCCGTCCAGCACCGGTTCGACTTCGCCCTTCCCCACCGGGAGGCCGCCGGAGAACGGAACGGGACATTCCCCGCGGAGGCCATTCCCCTGTGCGCGTCGACATCCTGACCATCGGCCGGCTCGCCGAGAAGCCCTACCGACAGCTCGTGGACCAGTATCTCGAACGTTGCCGCCACCGCCTGCCGGTCGGCCTGGTTCCCTGCCGCGACCTCGCCGACATGCGCCGCCGCCTGCCCGGCGGAGAGGTCGTCGCCCTCGATGAGCGCGGCCGCGAGATGACTTCCGTGGAGATGGCCGCCTGGCTGGGCCGGAAGATGCATGCCGGCGGCAACCGCCTGACCTTCTGCCTGGGCCCCGCCGAGGGGCTGGGCGACGAGATCAGGAGCCTCGCTAGCGAGAAGCTCGGCCTGTCGCGCTTCACCCTCAACCACCAGCTGGCCCTGCTGGTGCTGAGCGAGCAGTTGTATCGCAGTGTATCCATCCTGTTCGGGGAGCCGTACCACAAGGCATGATCACCTGGACCCGCGAAAACTTCCAGGCCCTCGAGAAGTTCGTGCTCTCCTATTCGGGCATCATCATGTCGCGCGTCGCCCAGAAGGGGGTGCGGGAGCGGCTCGCCCAGCACATCCAGTCCTTGGGCGTGGCCAGCGTCGAGGACTACCTCCTGTTGCTGGAGAGCCCCAAAAGCGCCGCCCTGCGCGGGGAACTGATCTCGCTGATCACGGTGAGCGAGAGCTTCTTCTTCCGCAACCCCGACCAGTTCCGGTATGTCGCCCGCCACCTGCTCCCCGCCCTGGCGGCCAACCGGCAGGCCCTGGGACTGCGCGAGATCAAGGTGCTCAGCGCCGGCTGTTCCACGGGGGAGGAAGCCTATTCCCTCGCGGCGGTCTGCCTCTGGTTTCAGCGGCGGCATCCGGGCATCCCCATCCGCGTCACGGGCGCCGACATCAACCCGGTGAACATCAAGCTGGCCCGTGACGGGATCTACCGCAGTCGATCCTTCCGCAAGGCCAGCCGCGAAATCAAGCACGAGTTCGGGTTCGCCTTCTCCCGCGAACTCCCCGACGGGCTGGCCATCGAGGAGGAGCTCCGGCGGTTCGTCGAGTTCAAGACCTTGAACCTGAAAGACCTGTCCTCCTTGAAATGCCACGCCGGGTCGGATATCATCATGTGCAGGAATGTCCTCATCTACTTCGAGGACGGGCTCAGGAACGAGCTGATGAAGGTTTTCCACGGCCTGCTGAATCCCGAGGGGATGCTGTTCCTGGGGGAAACGGAGAGCCTTCCCGCAGTCCCCGCCGGGTTCGAACTGGTTCCTTGCCTGGGCGCCTACGGTTATCGCAAGATTCGCACTACAGAACACATTCCATGACCCCCCCCAAACCCATCCGGGTCTTCATCGTCGATGATTCCGCCTTTATGCGGACGGCGATCGAGCGCATGCTCAAGGAAGACCCCCTCATCGAGGTCATCGGCTCGGCCGCCAACGGCAAGGAGGCCATCGAGAAGCTCGGCCGGCTCAAGCCCGACGTCGTCACCATGGACATCGAGATGCCCGTCATGGACGGCTTGCATGCGCTCAAGGAAATCATGCGCACCAACCCGATGCCGGTCATCATGGTCAGCTCGCTGACCCAGGAGGGGGCCAAGGTTACCCTCGACGCCCTCGACCTCGGGGCGGTCGACTACGTCGGCAAACCCGGTTCCTCCCTCACCCTAAACATTCTCGGTCTGAAGAACGACCTGCTGGCCAAGATCCATGCCGCCGCCGACAGCCTCCCCAAGGTCCCCCGGCTCAAGATGGTCCCCCCCGCCGCCCCGCGCCGCCCGCCGGTCAATCTCGACCAGCAGACCCACCTCGACTGGGTGGTTGTGGTCGGCGCCTCCACCGGAGGCCCTCCGGCCATCCAGCAGATCCTGGCCGCCCTGCCGGCCACCCTGCCGGCCCCGATCATCATCGCCCAGCACATGCCCCGTTCGTTCACCAACGCTTTCGCCCAGCGGCTCAACCTGCTGTGCAACATCCGCGTCAAGGAAGCCGTCGACGGGGAGACCCTGCAGAGGTCGATCGCCTACATCTGCCCCGGTGACCAGCAGACCCGCTTCATGCGCCGCCCCGACAACACCTTCTACTTTTCCATCGTTTCCAACGAGCTGGAGAAGGAACGGTTCGCCCCCTCCATCGACCGGCTGTTCTTCTCGGCCGCGGAGAACTTCGGCCGCAAAACCCTCGGGATCATCCTGACCGGCATGGGCGAGGACGGCGTGCGAGGCCTGAAGAACATCAAGGTGATCGGCGGCCTCACCATCGCCCAGGACCGCCTGACTTCGGTCGTCTACGGCATGCCCCGGGCGGCCCTCGAACAGGGGGCGGTCACCCGCATCCTTGCCCTGGGCGACATCGCCAGCGAGGTCGAACTGGCCCTCCGGCAGTAATCACCACCCACCCTCCTGACCAGGTTCCAGCTTCCCTACGGTTTTCCAGGGGTCGTGCCGATGACCCGGGAGGGGACTGTTGCTCCCGCCCTGCCTGCATTCACCCTCTGCGAGGTCGACCATGAAACGCTCGATGTCCCTGGCCGAAACCGCCCGCCGCCTCGGCGTCTCCCGCCGGGCCGTCTGGGAAGCCCTGGTGGCCTTCTCCCCGCTCGTCAACGCCATGGTCGGCGACCACGGCAAGCTCGAGTTCGCCGCGGCCACCGTCGAACAGCTGGCCATGATCTTCAGCGCCCGCCGCAAGGGTTGGACCGACCCGGAGATCAGTGACCTGCTGGCCCGGCCGGACCCCGTCGCCTCCCCAAT
>CAZKPI010000216.1:7422-7713 GCA_964554555.1 uncultured bacterium | reverse complement strand
ATCGACGCTCCTCGGCTTGAGGGTTCGCCATGGACTTGATGCGGCGCTATCCCAAGAACTTGCGCTTGCGCTTGTGAGAAGCTCGATGCGCCGCGAGCGCTTTTCCTCCCTGCAGGGGCTCTTTGCCCAGTGGCGCGCCCGTGGTCAGTCGAGTGAGAGAATCGCGCGCGCCATGATCGACATATTCGAGTCGGGCGTAGCGCTTGCGGGACTCGAGCGCGAACTTGAACGGAGGTTGCGATGATCATGCGAGGGAAGAAGATTATAGTGGGCGTCGCGTTCGCTGCGCTT
>CAZKPI010000216.1:0-7371 GCA_964554555.1 uncultured bacterium | reverse complement strand
GAGGCGGGCGGTGGCTATGGCGAGGTTGGCGGCGGATTCGGGCGCGCGGCGGCGAGCGCCGCTCTTGAAACGCTTGGTGCGGATTCGGCTTTGAGACTCTCGGGTTCGGGCGAGGCGGCCTATGCCGCGGATGGTGTGGCAACGGGTATGGGAAGCGCACGCATTGAATTTTCTGCCGGTTCAGGCGGGCCGCCAGGGTTTCTCCCTGCAGCAGTTCCATGACGATGTAGGGACTGCCATCCGGGGTGTGGCCATAATCGAACACCTGCAGGATGTGGGGATTTTCGAGATTGGCCACGGACTGCGCCTCCTTGCGGAAGCGCTCGGAAGCCTGGGCATCGTGCACGAGTTGCCGATGGAGGACCTTCACGGCCACCCGCTTGCCCAGAGCCACATGGCGCGCCATGTACACTTTCCCGCTGCCTCCCTCCCCCACCAACTCCAGAAGAAGGTATCGGTCATCGAGTTTCCGGTTCACCAAGGGATCCGACGCGGCTTTCTTCTGCGGCATGCCGCAGCGCGGGCAGAACCGGGCATCCACGGGCAAATCCAGATGACAACCGACACAGGAAGGCAATGGTACCTCGCTTCGGGTCCACACAAGGAACCCATGCTTATCAAACTTTTGAAAAGTACTCAAAAAACGGGGGAGAGGGGAGAAAAAAGCGGGAGGAAAAAACTTACTTCATCGCCGGCTCGGCCTTCATGTCGTCGGCCTTCATGTCGTCAGCGGCGGGGGCGGGAGCGGCGGAGTGGGCCGGAGTCCCTGGGGCGGCGGGAACACCGGAGGCACCGGGTCCGGCCGGAGCGGCGGGAACGATTCCCAGGCGGGTCTGCACCGCCAGGACCGCGTGCCCGAGCAGGACCCGGCATTCCCCGTCATCCTCCTGGGCCTGGCGGGCCTGCAGGGCGCGGAGCATCTCCTCGGAACGGCCGTGCCGGATGGCCTCCTCCAGGGCGAACAGGCGCACCCCCCGGTCCGGGGCGGCCAGGTCCTGGATGCACAAGCGTTCGTAGATCAAGGCCCACTCCTCGCCCGGCCGCCGCCCCCCCCGGCATCAGGGTCGGGACCGGCGGCCTCACGTCCATCCATGGTAGATTTCCTGCCGGGCGGTTGGCAACGGAATTCTTCCGGCCGCCCGTCCCCGCGAGGGCGGTCCCGGCCGCCCGCGCGCCCCCATTGCCAACCGGCGGCGGGTTCATGGTATGGTGTTCCTGGGGCCCGCCCAGGGCCGCGAAAGAGAGCCATGACCCCCTTTGAACTGGCCATCGACAAGCAGGATGGCATCCCCGTGGCCGTCGCCCGCGGCTACTACGACAAGGAGGCGGGCCGGAAGGTCCTCGAGGAGATCGGGAAACTCCTGCTGGCCCGCCAGGTCTTCCTCGTTCTCGATGTGTCCGGCTGTAAGGTGATCAACAGCCCGGGCGTGGCTTCCATCGTCGATCTGGCCATCAAGGTCGCCGACGACTTCCAGGGCCGCCTGTTCATCGCCGGCCTCGACCCGCTGAAGATGAAGGTCTTCAAGGTGGTCGGGGTGTTCCCCCTGGCCGAGGCCGTGTCCAGCGTCGAGGAAGGGGTCCGGAAGGCCGTCGCCCTGTCCGCCTGATCGCCGCTCATGGGGCGGCCCCGGATCATCGGAAAGCGGCGAGGCGGTGCCGGCGAAGGATTGCGGCACAGCGCTTCACTTCCGGGATGAATAGCGGGTTGTTGCCGTAGAGACGCCTCAGCTCCCAATCCTGGGCGGGATCACCCGAAACCAGCGCGGCGATTCCCGGCTGATAGCACTGGAAGTGTTTTCCATACGTGGGAAGGGAATTGCAGGAACTGATGAGGGCCAGCAACCCAATCAAAACCGTGGCCGCCGCCGGAAGGTTCCCCCGCCTCTCCGAATCTGGTCCGGCAAGCAAAAGAAACCCAAGAAGGCCCACCCAGAACAGCACGGAAAAGGAAATGTATCTGGAAGCCAGGGCCTGCGCAGGACCGCGGGAAAACCGCGCCATGGCGGCAAGCATTCCGCATCCTCCCGCGTAGGCCATCAGGGCGCCGAACCGGAGGAAATGTCTCCGCCCTGGCTGGAAGCCGAACATGCCGGTGGTCCTGACCAGAAAGACGGTCAGGCCGATTCCGGCCAGGCCGATGATCAAAGCGTAGATTTGATCAGCGGCGGGCACCTGGGTGTAGAAGGATCCGGAGCCGGGGGAGAGAGGGGATCCCAGAAAAATGAGCAGGAACTGCAGGATCCGGTGCGGACTCATCAGGATATCGAGGGCGGCGGGAAAGGAAGGGGAACCGGCCCAGCCGACGAAATACCCGGCGATGCTCAGGACCGCGGCCATCATCCAAACGCCAAGGGCCCATCCTCTCGAGCCATTGGCTGGACCGAAGACCAACAGCAGGAAACCGATGGGCCAGACCAGGATGCCGCTTCCGAAGGAGTAATGGGAAACGATCCCGAGGATGACCGCCACGGCAAACCTCATCGGGGAAAGGGACCGGGAGGTCAGGAGAAAGATGGCTCCTACCGTTGCCAAGATGTTCAGGAATTCGATAAGCTGAATCCCCCACAACCAGTTTTCCCATTGGTTCAGGGAAAACAGCAGAATTGAAAGGACAAGGATGGCGGCCGGGCCACCGGGCCGGGAGGTCTCCCGGGAGGCGGCCAGCAGGCCCAGGCAGAGGATGACAAAGGTGCAGGTCACGACGAGGACGTTGAACAGAAGCTGGCAGAAAGGATTCCAGTGGGTCAGCCAGGCGATGGTTCCGATGATCAGCTTCGGGAAGAGGATGCGATGTTCGTTGGCCTGGACCCAGAAATCGTGGAACGTCACCTGGCCGGTGAACAAGTGATCGACGAGAGGAACCAGGGAAAACTCGTCCCCGAAAATCGTGTTGACATGGAAAACCGTGACAGCCCAGACCAGAACCCCCAGGGGAATCACAGCGATTCCCGCCAGGAGCCGCAGACCGCTCTGGGGAACGGATCCCGATTCAGGCATGGGCAGAATGGTAATCGTTTGGCGGGGGAAGCGCAATTTGGAGTGACCGACACGAAAAGGGATCCCCATTTTTGCTTTCTGATTCCCGTCCATGACGACTGGCCATCGCTCCGGCTCCTGCTGGACCAACTGCAAAATACCGGCATGCCGGCTTCGGTCACCTGTTCCCTTCTCATCGTCGATGATGCCTCCACCCAGCCCCTTCCCGCCGCCCTGGCGGCTGATCTGGCCCGCTTTCGCGAAGTCCGGCTCCTGGTTCTTCGGCGGAACCTTGAACACCAGCGGGCCATCTGTATCGGGCTCGCCTACGTGCAGGAGAATCTTTCCTGTGACGGAGTCATCGTCATGGACGGAGACGGTGAGGACCGGCCGCAGGACGTCCCAAGGCTCATCGACGCGTTTCTCGGGGCATCCCCAAGCCGAGTGGTGTTCGCGGGACGACTGCGGCGGTCGGAGGGACTGCTGTTCCGCCTCGGGTACTGGACCTTTCGTCAGGTCCACCGTTTTCTCGTCGGCATTCCCGTGCAGTTTGGCAACTTCAGCATCATCCCCGCAAGCTTTCTGGAAACCCTGGTGGTGGTCTCGGAGAGCTGGAACCATTACGCCGCGGCCGTCCTCAAAGCCCGCCTTCCCTATGCCGTCGTTCCCACCGAACGCGGGGTCCGTCTCGCGGGACAATCCCACATGCGCTTCCCGTCGCTGGTCGCGCACGGCCTGAATGCCCTCTCGGTTTTCGGAGAGATCATCTGTGCCCGGGCGCTCGTGTTTTGTGTCGTGATGCTGTGTCTCCTTCTCGCCGGTTCGGGCGGTCTCATCGTCTTCGTCAAGACGGGTGCTCTGTCTCTCTCCCCGTGGGTGCTTGCAGGTGCGGCCATCGTCCTGGTCCTCGTGCTCCAGGGCATCATGGGCTCGTTCTTCCTGGCGCTGATCCTCATGTTCAACCGGAACAACGCCGGGTTTCTCCCGATCCGGGACTACCGGTTTTTCATCCGCTCCGCGAAATGCCTCCAAGGGGAGCTCCGTTCATCTTGAGCCTCGTCTACCGCGGGGAGGAGCTGGGGCTCTTCGCCAAAGCGAACAACTGGAAGGAATACTGGATGTCCCACCTCGGGGACGTCTTGCGGGGAGAGATCCTGGAAGTCGGAGCGGGACTGGGCAGTAACCTCCCCCTGCTTCTTCGCGCGCCGGAGAACCGGGTGGTCTGTCTCGAGCCGGACCCGGGGTTGTACCAAATCCTCCAGGAGAAGAGCAAGGCCGCTTGGGGAGACCGCGTTCAGGCGCGGAATATCCTGTTGGCCGACTTGGGTGCGAGAGACCGGTTTGATGTGGTCATCTATGCGGACGTCCTCGAGCATATCCCCGACGACGAGGCCGAAATCGCCCGGGCCATTTCCCATCTGCGGCCGGGCGGCCGCCTGATCATCCTGGCTCCCGCCCACCAATGGCTGTTTTCGCCGTTCGATACCGCCGTCGGACATGAGCGGAGATATGATGCCGGCCAGCTCGCCCGCAAGGTATCTTCCCGGCTGGCCCAGGAGAAACTGTTGTACCTGGATGCGGCCGGACTGGGGGCTTCGGCTTGGAATGCCTTCATCGGAAGGCTTCCGCAGATCTCCCGGCGCCAGCTCAGGTTTTGGGATTCCGTGCTCATCCCGATCTCCCGTGTGCTGGATCCCCTTCTCGGCTTTCGCTTTGGCAAATCGATCCTCGGCGTCTGGAAGCGCTGAAGCCTCACTCCCGGCGGTGAAACTGCCACCTGCTCCTTGGCAGGCTCCTTGACAGCGCTGGCGCCGCCGGCACCCCGCCCTCCGCCAGCCGGACGCCGCGCGGGACCTCAGTGGATCTGCGTGAGCGTGGGGAGGTAATACCGCTTCACCCGCCAGCTGTCGCTCGTCCACAGGTACATCTCGTCGAAGTGGATGTCCCGGATGCCTGCATACTCGAAGGGGTCCCACTTCTTCCCGTCGAACAGGACCAGCTGGGAATCGAAAACGGAGGGATCGAGGAACCGGATCTCGTACGGGTTGGCCGCACTGCCCGCGACGTGGGCCTTGCGGACGGTGGTCTCGATGATGCCTTGACGCTCGCGGGCCGTCTCGTCGGTGGCCAGCGCGATCAGGAACGGATACTTGGCGTCGTCCGGAGCCGCCGCGATGGCCGTGATGCGGTCGGAATTGAGGCCCGCCTCCCGGCCCATGATCTGTTCGACCTTCCCCGCCGCCGTGATCCGCAGAAGGCCGCTCAGCGAGCCCAGCCACAGGGTTCCCGTGCGGTCCTCGCAGAGGACGGTGTAGACCCGCTTGGGGACGGCCACCGGCACGATCTTCCCGCCGTCGTAGACAGAGAGCCCCTCCTGGTGCAGGAGGGCCACCACCGTCCCGCCCGCCCGGCGCCACAGAGTGCAGTCGATGACCCCGACCGTCTGATGGGGGTCGTCGGGGGTGCCGGCGGGCGCGACCGTGACCCAGGGCTCCGCCGTCAGGTCGGCGGCGGGGTGGAGGTGGGCCCGCGGCAGGATGAACAGCCCGTCCTTCTGGGTGCCGACGAAGAGGTCGACCCCCACGCGCCGGACACAGCGCAGGATGGCCCCGTTCGGCCAGGGCACCTGGTCCGCCGTCAGGGCGTGCCAGAAATTCCCGGCAGGGTCGAACCGGCTGCTGCTGTCGGGCACGACCGAGGCCGGCTCGTCGAGACAGGCGAGGGTTTTGCGGTCGATGATCGCCCAGCACCGCTCGCCGGCATCGACGGCCAGGTCGGTGACCGGCAGACCGGGCAGTGGATGCAGGGGGCAATAGGGCGACAGGGAATCGATCGAAAACAGTTCGTGACCCCGGACGTCCAGCCGCCGGTCGCCGTCACGGAAGACGGGCACAGGCGGGTAGCTGAGGGTTCCCGAGGCGGCCTGCAGCTGCTGCCGGACCGCGGCGGTGAGTGTGCCCGGGCTGGGTCCGTCGATGAGCAGTTGGTTGAGAGGCCCGACCAGGGTCTTGCGGTCGAGGGTGGTATAGACGGTGGTCAGATCGACGGTGGCGGTGTCGTTCGGCTGTTCCAGGCAATAGTGATGCCAGATGCGCTCGCCCGCCTCGCCGGGCGGCTTGCCGCCCGCCGAGGAGTTGTCCTCGATCTGCAGGTTCTTGCGGGGATCATACCGCGGATTCTCGAACCGCCCCGCCAGCCGGTAGGGCAGTTGCAGGGCCCCCAGAAAGAAGGCCTGCGGATAGGTGAAGCGCGAGATGCCCTTGTCATGCGCGATCCAGAGGTCCCGGCCGCGGGCGATCCGGTGGTAGGAAATGGACGGTTCGATGGGGTAGGCATGCTTGTCGGGGTAGCCCATGATGGGCGGGCCCCACCGCGACATGAAGGGGATGTAGTTGCGGGCCCAGAGCGGGCCGATGCCGAAGAACCTGAACTCGTCGTAGGCATCGGCCTCCTCGGTGCCGAACAGGCACAGCCCGCCGTCGGTGAGCACCGCCATCCGCCGGGCCCCGTGCAGGTAGTGCACCCGGTTGATGGTGTCCGACGGCAGGGGCGAGTCGGCGGTGGTCAGGCGGCTCCACACGCCTTCGTCGCACTGCCACAGGCCCTGGCCCCTGGTGCCGACATAGAGGATCCGTTTGCCGAGGAAGGTGCGCAGGAGGGTCTGCTCGGGCGTCTCCCCGGAATACAGGACGTTGGTCTCCTCGTCCGGGGCGGTCGTCAGGCAGGTGACCGCCGCGTCGGGGTCGGGCAGGCGCACCGTCGCCAGCACCCGCCGCTCCTGCACCAGCGTGAGCTGGTTCTGCGTCAGGGCGATCACCCGGTCCTGGCCGCCCTCCTGGAAGCTCCAGAAATCATCGACCCAGTCGGAGGGAAGCGGTTCCTGCACCGGGTAGGGCTGGCTGTCGCGGGCATTCACCAGGCCCCGTCCCTTGGTCGCGAAGATGCCGCCGGTCGGGAAGTCCATGGCCAGGGCGCTGATCCCCACATCCATGAACTTCCGGTCCCCGGAGGTCTCCTCCCCGAAATCCTGCACCTGCTGGAAGACGGGCGGCACCCCCATGGCAATCTGCGCCTGGAAGAGCCAGCCGCCGAAACACCCGGCGTACAAGGTGCGGTCGACGACCTGGACGACCTCGACGTCGATGGTCGACAGCCCCCGGTCCGTCCCGAACATCTCCAGGCGCGGCGGTTTGCCGGGGAACCCGGCCAGGTCGAGGAAGGCCAGCCCGTTGGGCGTCGCCGCCCAGAGGTTGCCGTCGGCATCGTAGTCGAGGTTGCGCACGACCAGCGCCCCGAACTCCTCGCCGTAGTCCGACAGGCGCGTCCAGCGGGGCCGGTCGACATGGAAGACGGCGATGCCCTGCGGGGTGCCGACGGCGATCTGGCCGTTGCGGA
>CAZKPI010000215.1:0-7724 GCA_964554555.1 uncultured bacterium | reverse complement strand
CCTGGGGGATTTCCGGATGACCATCTCCTTCAAAAATGTTGGAAAAAAGACCTTGCTTTTGCAATACGCCAATCTTAGAGTAATACAAACCAATTCTTCGGGAGGTTGAGCTCATGTTCAGGTTTCTGCGGTTCTTCTGGAAGCTGTTCATCCTGGCCAGCGTGTTCGGGATCGGCTACATCATCGGGCGCGAGCACAGCTTCGAAGAAGAGGAAGATTGGGACAATGACGAAGACGCCGGCACCGGCGACAAGAAGCCGGAAGGGACGCCCGCGACGGCCGCCCCCGCCCCTGCCGCCGACGTCCAGGTGGAGGTCTCCTACACCGATCCGAAGGCGACCGCGGTCGCTGTCGTCGGCGACTTCAACGACTGGAACAAGGACAAAAACCCCCTGAAGCTGGAAAACGGCGTCTGGAAGGGTTCCCTGACCCTCAAACCCGGTCGCCACGAGTACAAGTTCGTCGTCAACAACACCGACTGGATCCCCGATCCCAAGAGCTCCGAGACCGTTGCCGACAAATACGGCGGGCGCTCCTCCATCCTCGTGGCCCGCTGAGACCTCTTTCCTGCCGGGCTCCCGCGCGGGATGTCCCGGCGTTTTTGCTTCATTGGGGAACCTGACGACACAGCGTGGTTAAACGGGTCTTCTTCGAAGAGATCATCGACCGGGAAGTCCTCAAGCGGTTCCTTCAGCGCTTCGAGAAGCTGACCCGCCTCACCGTCCTGCCCTTCAACGAGCGGGGCGAGGCGGTCATCGGCGATCCCACTTCCATCCTGGGGGGGCTGACCGAGGCCGAGGACCTGGTCCACTTTCCCGACCGCCAGCGGCTGACCCGCCCCGACGGCGCCAGCCTGCGCCTCCTCAAGCTCGAACTGCGCGGCCACCTGTACGGGGCGGTCCTGCTGGGGCCCTTCATCGCCCCCGGCGACACCTATGCCGGCACCGAAGACCTGCCCCGCCTGATCCACGAGCAGGTTGATGCCGCCGCCGAGCTGGTCGACCAGTTCTTCGGACAGCAGGTGGAATTCGCCGCCGAGCGCGAGGACCTGCGCCGCAAGGAGAAGATCCTGTCGGTGCTCGAAGAGGCCTCGAACATCATGAACTCCACCCTCGACTTCCAGAACCTGCTGGAGTTTTTGATGGATATCGCCATCGATATCACGGGGGCCACCTGCGGCGCCCTGCTCCTCAAGAAGGACAAGAAGCGCTATCTCGAGGTGGCGGTGGCCCGCGGCAAATACCCGCAGGAAGTGAAGAAGATCCGCGTGCCGATCGGCAAGGGCGTGACCGGATGGGTGGCGCGCAACCGCGAACCGCTGGTCGTGCCCAATGTCCTGCTCGAGCCTCGCTACATCGAGACTCCCGAGACCATCTACTCCGAGATGGCGGTGCCTCTGCTGGTCGGCGAGAAGCTGATCGGCGTCGTGGCGGTCGACTCCTCCGAGATCAACGCCTTCTCGAAGGAGGACTGCACCACCCTCGGCACGCTGGCCAGCATGGTCACCAAAGTTCTGGAGAACGCCCGTCTGCTGGCCGAGTCCAACCAGAAGATCCGCGAGATGACCAAGTTGTTCGCCATTTCCGAACGGCTCGCCGACTCGCAGGGCGAAGGGGCGGCCATTCTCGACGCGGTGCTGGCCGACGCCATGGAGGCCATCGGCTGTAACGGCATCTCTCTGATGTTCTACAACAGCGACCGCGAGGATCTGGGTATGGTGGCCAGCCGCGGGCTTCCCGTCGAGCTCGAGCACCTGCGCCTGCCGCTGGGGAAGGGAATCCACGGCTGGGTGGCCCAACAGCGCAAACCCATGCTGGTGACCGATGCCGCCCAGGACCTCGCCATCACCAAGTATTCCTTCCTCGACCAGTTCTCCCGCTCGTTTTTGTGCATCCCCCTGATGACCCCCGACCGCCTGGTCGGGGTGCTCGGGGCCTACCAGAAGCGCGACCACACCAGTTTTCAGGAGGCCGACCAGAAGCTGTTGACCACCATCGGCCAACTGCTGACGGCCTCGTTCGAAAACCGGCGCCTGATTGATGATTCCCGCCGCAAGCTGGAATATTTCTCGACGCTGTACAAGGTCAGCTCGTCCGTCAGCCGCACCCTGAACATTGCCAAGCTGTTCGGCATGATCCTTCAGCAGGTGCAGGACGTGATGGACGTCGAGAACTGCTCGCTGATGATGTACGACGCCATCAAGAACCAGTTGTCCCTCGATGCCGCCATTGGCCTGCCCACCGAGATGGTCGGCAAGGTGCGGGTGGCCATCGGGGAGGGCATCGCCGGCTGGGTCGCCCAGCACAAACAGCCGGTCTTTCTGAAGGACATCTCGAAGGACGAACGCTTCTCGCACCGCCAGGGCCGGCTCGACTACAAGACCCGCTCGGTGCTTTCCGTTCCCATCGTCCACAACAAGAGCCTGCTCGGGGTGCTCAACGTCAACAACAAGCGGTCGGGCCACGCCTTTTCCGAGGACGACCTGAACCTTCTGCTGGGCATCTCCGGCCAGATCTCCCAGGCCCTCGCCAATGCCAACCTGCACGACCGCACCGAACAGCAGGTGGCCGAGCTCAGTCTGATCCAGGAGCTGGGAAAGGCCATCAACAGCTCGCTCGACCTCGACTCGGTGCTGACCTACTTCATCGACATGACCTCCCGCATCCTGGAAGCCGACCGCTCGACCCTGATGCTCTACGACGAGGCCCGCCAGGACCTCTACGTGCAGGCCTCGCGCGGCTTCGTCGAGGACCAGCGTGTCCGGGAGATCCGGTTCAAGGTGGGGGAAGGCATCGCCGGGCGGGCCGCCGAACTGCGCAAGCCCATCCGCGTCGCCCACACCCTCCAGGACCAGACCTACAAACGCCTGCCGCTCAGCGAGACCGAAAAGGCCTGCACCCTGATCTCCGCGCCCCTGATGAACCGCGACAACCTGGTCGGGGTCATCAACTGCGAGCGCGAACTCGACAAGAAGGGCCCCTTCACCACCGAGAACCTCGACCTGCTTGACACCCTGGCCTCGCAGGCCTCGGTCGCCATCCAGAACGCGAGGTTGTACAACAACCTGCTGAATTATTACTTCGAGACCATTCAGGCCCTGGCGGCGGCCATCGACGCCAAGGACAGCTACACCCACGGCCATTCCCGCCGGGTCACCGACCTCAGCCTGGGCATCGCCCAGGTCATGGGTCTCAGCCGCGGCGACGTCAACACCATCCGGCATGCCGCCCTCCTGCACGACGTCGGCAAGATCGGCATCAGCGAGCAGATCCTGCTCAAGCCCGGGCGCCTCACCGACGAGGAGTTCGAGACCATCAAGTCGCATCCCCACATCGGGGCCGGCATCCTCAATTCCATCGAGTTTTTGAAGAACGTCTGCGAAATCATCGAGCACCACCACGAGCGGTTCGACGGCCGCGGCTACCCCTCCGGCCTGAAGGGCGAGGAGATTCCCATCGGGGCCCGCATCATCGGGGTGGCCGACTCGTTCGACGCCATCACCTCGTGCCGCCCCTACCGCAAGCCCCTGACCTTCGCCGAAGCCAGCAACGAGATCCTGCGCTGTTCGGGAACCCAGTTCGACCCGGTGGTCGTCCAGAACTTCCTGAAACTGCGGGAAAGCCCGTTCTGCCCCGACTGGCTCAAGAGCGAATCCCTGGAAGACCACCAGCCGCCAGCCAGACAGGCCGCAGGGAAGTAGCCCCGGATCCTTCCCCCGGGCCGGGGCCAGGCCGCTCCCCGGGAGAGATCATGCCCACGGGCATGGCGATCGCTGGGGCAGGCCTTTCCCGCCGCTGTCCCGGGAGATTCCTGGAAAGCCATGGGGAACCGGTGGTCAGACTCTTTTCCCGGATCCATGGGTGGGCTATAATCCCCCGCGTCTGGATGTTCCATATCAACCTTTTTGGGAGGTTTGCATGCGGTTCGCGGCGGTTCTGGCAGTGGTGATGGGAATGTTGCTGGCGGGGGCGGGAGCGGCCCAGGCTTACGAGCGGGACTTCGTCTTCACTCCGGGCGCGAAGGGGACCCTGGGACGGACGACCACCGTCCATGTCTACAACTGGACCACCGACCTGCTCGGGGATGCCAGCGTCAAGGGCCTGGTTCTCGACCTCGACTCGGAGGCCTCCTTCGGCTCCCGCAACCGTCTCGGGCTTGCCGTTTCCCACGGCATCTCCAGGGACAACAACCTGATGCTGAGCTACAACAGTTTCGACCACAGCGGCCGCATCCGCAAGCAGGTCACCTTCGACAACCGCACTTACCGGGTCGGCGCGGCGATGAAGGTGCAGAACAGCTGGTTCGATCTCGCCTGGTCGCACAACTTCTCCCGGTGGGACACCCCCACTGACCGCGGCCGGAACCGCCTGGGCGGCTATTTCGACGGCCTGATCGGCATCAAGGTGAACGACGCCAGCCTCGACGTGTCCGGCTACGACCCGGTGACCGCCGCCTACAACTCCGGTTCCTGGAATGAGAAATTCCCCATTCCCTACCTCGGGATCGGCGGCGGCAGTCAGATCTCCAAGAACTTCTGGGTCTTGGGGCATTTCAAGTTCCTGGCCGCCAACGTCGGGGGGGGAAGCGTGAAGTCGTACGATTTCGACCTGAACGCCGCCCTGCAGTTGAACCCGGGCAAGACCGACAGCGAGTGGTTTGCGGTGCTCGGGTTCCGCACCTTTTCCATCAACGGGGAATCCGGCAGTGACGATCTCACCGTGGGTTACCGCGGCCCCACCTTCGGTCTCACCGGCCGGTTCTGAGGCGGCGGCTCTTTCCCGCCCTCAGACCAGCCGGATCTTCATCGAGATGTCGAGGGCGGGGGCGGAATGGGTCAGGGCCCCGACCGAGATGTAGTCGACGCCGGTCTCGGCAACGCGCCGCACCGTCTCGAGCGTGATGCCCCCCGACGCCTCGAGGGGAACCCGTCCGGCCACCCAGTCGACGCACTGCTTCATCATGTCGGGGGGGAGGTTGTCAAGCATGACGAGGTCGGCCCCGGCCCCGACGGCGGCCTGGACCTGCGACAGCGAGGAGGTCTCCACCTCGATCCGCACCGCCGGACCACTGCGGCGGCGCGCCTCGGCGACGGCCGCGGCGATGTCGCCGCCCATGGCGGTCAGGTGGTTGTCCTTCAGCATGATCATGTCGTAGAGCCCGAACCGGTGGTTGACCCCGCCGCCGGTGCGCACTGCCGCCTTTTCGAGGGCCCGCAGGCCGGGCGTGGTCTTGCGCGTGTCGAGGATGCGGGCGCGGGTGCCGGCCACCGCCTCGACGAACCGCCGGGTCAGGGTGGCCACCCCTGACAGTCTCTGCAGGAGGTTGAGCAGGGTCCGCTCGGCGGTCAGGAGGGTGCAGACCGGGCCCTGCAGGCGGGCCACCACGGTGCCGGGGGCGATCGCGTCGCCGTCCCGGGCCAGCCGCTCCCAGGTGGTGGGGTGGGCCGCCCGGAAGGACCCCGGATAGGCGGCTTCGACCACGCTGACCACTTCGGGCACGAGGTCCAGGCCGCACAGGACCCCCGGGGCCTTGACCCGCACCTCGCCGACGGCCGGCCGCTCGCGGGCCGCCCCGAGGGCTTCGGTGGAAAGATCCTGCCAGGCGGGGCCCAGGTCTTCCCGCAGGGAGGCTCGGATGGTTTCACGCATGGGTGTCCCTCCAGATACGGTGGTTTCCCCCACCTTACCACAGGCCTGCGGCCGCCTGGGAAATCCGGTGTCCGGGTTCCCGGGTGCGGGTTTTCGGGGAAGGCGGTTGGCCGGGCACTGGCAGTCGCGCCCCGCGGACGGTATCATTCCCCCGACAGGTCGAAAGGGAATCCGCGTCGGGGTGGAACTTTTTCCGGGGCGGGCGGTGTCTTCATGAGTGGGATGAACAAAATCGACGAACCGACCATCGAACGGGCCAGGCGGGGCGACCACCGCGCCTTCGCCGCCATCTACCACGCCTTCGCGGCCCTGGTGTTCAGCGTGGCGCTCCGCATCTCCCGCGTCTGGCAGGACGCCGAGGAGATCACCCAGGAGGTGTTCGTCAACCTGTTCCGCAAGTTCTCGCAGTTCGGGTTCCAGTCCAGCCTGAAGACCTGGCTCTACCGCATCGCTGTGAACACCGCGCTCAACGCCCGCCGCAGTCACCTGCGGGAGGACGCCCGCCGGCTGGTCTATGAGAAGACCGCCATCCTGCGCGAGGCCGGTCCCGACCCGGCTGTCCGCCTGCAGGCCGAGGAGGAGGCCAACGCCCTGCTCGACCTTCTGCCCCAGGAACAGCGCGTCTGCATCGTGCTCCGCACCATCGAGGGCCTTTCCTATCAGGAGATCGCCGAGGTGCTCGAAATCAACATCAACACCGTCCGGTCCCGGTTGAAGCGAGGCAGGGAGACGCTCCTTGCCTGGAAACAGGGGGAAGCGAAATGACCTGCGAACGCTGGCGCGACCTCATCCTCACCGACTACCTCGACGGCTAGCTGACCGATGCCGACCGGCAGGGGCTGGAGGCCCACACGGCGGTCTGCCCCGCCTGCCGGGATCTGATGGCCAAGGCCCCCGCCGCGCTGGTCACCCCGTTCCAGGCCCTCGAACACCCGGCCCCGCCGCCCCGCGTCTGGGCCGGCGTCGTGCAGGAACTCGGCCTCGACCCGCAGGCGGTCGACCCCGACTGGGCGGGGGTTCCCCCCGGCGGCGCCGCCGGCCCGGCCGCCCCGGTTCGCGGGTGGGCCGGCCGGCATCCCTGGCTGGCCTTCGGCCTGGGAGCGGCCGTGGCCGCCCTGCTGGCGGCGGGATTTCTCTTCTGGCGCGCGGCCGACCTGACGGGCCGACCTTCCCCGGCGGTTGCCGACGAGATCGTCCGCTTGATGGCCGGAGATCCTGATGCCGAGCGCCTTATCCGCCATTCCCTGACGTTCGATTCCCCCGAAGAAACGTTTTTTCTGCCGCCGGAACTTTTTCCGGGTGAACGGTTGTCGAAGTAATCAGGAGCATCCCATGAAGCGTTGCGCGAAGCGAATCCTGCCCGGTCTCGTCCTTCTGCTCGGCCTGCACCCCCTCTGGGCGGCCGGGGTGACCGCCTCCCCCGCGGTGGCGGTCGATGATCCCGTCTGGGAAGCCATGCGAAAGGAGGTGTCGGACACCCTGCGGCTGACCCCGCAACAAGCCGTCCGGATCGAGATGATCCAGGCAGACCATCAGAAGCGCCAGAGCGAACTCGCGTCGGCCCTGGCGGCCAAGAAGCTGGAACTCCAGCAAAGGCTCCAGGACGCGGCCGGTGACCTCGAAGCGATCCGCCGTTCCCACCAGGACCTCAAGACCCTCACCACGGCCCTGATGGATTTGCGGCTCGAAACCCTGCTGGCGATTCGCGGCACCCTGACCCCGGAACAACGCACCATGCTCCAGGACCTCTACTCCCGGAAGTTCCCGGGAATCCACCCGGCGCCCGTCACGGATGACGGGCGGCCCGACGGAGCGGCCCGGTAGATCGATCTCCGGTCACGCCCGTCGAATCTCGACGAAAAGGAGTTGACCATGAGCATCGGAAGCATTGGGAGCAGCAGCCAGGCGTCCCTCCAGGAGCGGATCCAGTCCTTCAAGGCAGGCCAGGGAACCCTGCAGAAGACCGACCTGGCCGACCTGAAATCGCAGGTCGAGGCGGTGTCCGCCAAGGCGGGCCAACCGATCCAGGAGATCATCGACGCCGTCGATTACCTGATCGACTACGGCGTGTGGACG
>CAZKPI010000214.1:0-7739 GCA_964554555.1 uncultured bacterium | reverse complement strand
GGCGGCGGGGGGCACCCGCCGTCGCGCGATCCGCCCGCCGGACAGCCGGCCGCTTGACTTGCCCGCGGGGTACCCCGCACCATGGAGCGGCGGCGAAACAGCCGCGGAAGAAGGATTCTGCATGCGACGAAACCTGTTTTTGTATGCTACCACGTTCATCTGCGGCATGGCCGTGATGGCTGTCGAACTGAGCGCTTCGCGCCTCCTGGCCCCCTACTACGGCAGTTCGATGATCACCTGGACCGTCCTCATCGGGCTGGTCATGGTCGCCCTCAGCCTGGGCAACTTCCTTGGCGGCCGGCTGGCCGACCGCCCCGGCACCGAGGAAAACCTCTTCGCCATGATCTGGACCGCTTCGGTCTGGATCGCCCTCATCCCCCTGGCCGGCCGCTACGTGATCACCGCCTCCTTCTTCCTGCTCGCCCTGGTCTTCCCCGAATCCCTTCTGCTGGCGGGGGTAGTGTTCAGCTGTCTGGCCATTTTCGCGGTTCCCTGCGTCCTGCTCGGTGCCGCCACCCCCTGCCTGGTCAAACTCTGCCTTCCCGACCTCGACCGGACCGGTCGCGTGGCCGGGGAACTGTACGCCCTGTCGACGGTGGGCAGTATCGTGGGCACCTTCGTCCCCACCTTCCTGACCATCCCCACCATCGGAACCGCCCGCACCTTCCTGCTGTTCGCCCTGCTCCTGAACCTGGCCGCCGACGTCCATTACTTCCGGCGCGCCGGGCAGAGCACCCGCCGGGCCGCCGTGACCCTGCTGATCGTCGCCCTGCTGGCCGGTCCCCTCCCCACCTCATTCGCTTTCTGGAAACCGACCCTCTTCGAAGGCGAGTCAGTCTACAACTACCTCCAGGTCACCGCCACCGAGGGCGGGGGCCGCGCCCTGTCGACCCACGTCGAGATCGGTCACCAGTCGGTGTTCTACCCCGACCACCGGGTTTCGGGAAGCTACTGGGAATACGCCCTCGCCGCCCCGCTGATGCGCCCCGGAGCGGCTTCCGACACGGCCTGGCAGGGACTGATCCTGGGCTTCGGGGCTGGCACCTTCGCCCGCCAGGCCCGGCACTTCCTGCCCGGGGCGCGCCTGACCGGCGTCGAGATCGACGGGGGGATCCTCGCGCTGTCCGGGCGGTTCTTCGGCGTGACGCCCGCCGACGCCCGTGTGGTCGAGGACGACGCCCGCGCTTTCCTGCGCCGCCCGGATGCCGGCCGGTACGACGTGGTCTTTCTCGACGCCTTCCAGGACGTCACCGTGCCGTTCCACCTGTCCACCCGCGAGTTCTTCGGGGAGGTGGCCGACCGGCTCGCCGCCGACGGCGTGCTGGTGGTCAACGTCAACCTGCGTTTCCAGGGCAAGGACGGCCTCCTCGAGCACCTGGCCCAGACCATCCGGGGGGTCTTTCCCGCCGTCTACCGGTTCGACATTCCCGGCGGCCTGAATTCCCTGGTGTTCGCCCCCCGCTCCCCCCAGGCCTGGGAAGCCTTCACCCGGCTGGCGGGCGGCTGGCCCGACCGCCATCCGCTCGGCCCCCTCCTGCGCGAGGTGCGCGACCTCGCCGTGCCGGTCGGCCCGGGCCCCCGGCAGTTGACCGACGACGTGGCCCCCGTCGAGTTCCTCAGCCAGGAGATCCTCGACGCCCTGGTCCGAGACGGCCTGCGCGAGATGCTGGTGCGGGTCTTCGAGGCCGCCCGCGACCTCTGACGGAAAGCCCGCGGGCAACCGGCGATCGGCTGGGAACGCTTGTTCCGGTCAGGAGCGGACATGGCCCGGACCGGACGCCGACATCCGGCGGGGGTCTTGTGCTCCCGACCGGGTTGTGGGAGATTGCTCGGGAAACATCCCCCGCGAGGTGTCCCATGCCTGCACCGCTCCGTGATTCCCCAGCCCGGCCGGGTGCCGGTCTTGCCCTGGCCTGGTTCCTCCTGTTGATCCTGGCCGGCGGGGGGGCCGCTGGCCAGCCGGTCGGCGATCCCAGCACCGATGTCACCCCGGGGGGACAGCCGGCCAGCCGCGCCGGGTCCGCCCCCCCGGCCATCGCCGGGACGGGCGCCGGAACCGGCTCCGCCTCCTGGAACGCCCTGCAGGAGCGGATCGAAACCCTGGGTCGCGAGCAGGGCGAGGCCGCCACCCTGGCGCTCGCCAGCGAAGGGCTGGACCTCGCCCTGCAGGAATTCGGCCCCGCCCACCTCCACACCGCGACCGCCCACGAGACCTTCGGCCGGGCGCTGTTGGCGGCCGGCCTTCTGGCCTCGGCCGAAGCCCACCTGGCGCAGGCGCTCAACCTGCGGTCCCAGGTGTGCGGCTCCCAGTCACTGCCGGCCGCCGAAACCCTCAACAGCCTGGGCCAGCTGGCCGAGACGGCCGGCCGCCCGGATACCGCCGAGGTCCTCTACCGGAAGGTGCTGGCCATCAGGGAGCGGGAACTGCCGCCCACCCACCACGACCTGGCCCTCGCCGTCAACAATCTCGGCATCAGCCTCTACAGCCAGGGCCGGGCCGCCGAGGCGGCCGCCGTGCTTGAACGCGGGCTCGACCTGCGCCGCCAGGCCCAGGGCAGTGACTCGGCCGAGGTCGGCCAGTCCATGCACAACCTGGCCCTCGCCTACAAAGCCCTCGGCCGGCTCGACGACGCCGAGCCGCTCTACCGGCAGGCGGTGGCCATCGCCGAACGCCGGCTGGGGGAACGGCACCCCGAACTGGGAGTCTACCTCGGCAGTCTCGCCAGCCTGGAGCTGGCCAGGAACCATCTGCCCGAAGCCGAAGCCCTGCTGAAGCGCTCGCTGGCCATCGTCGAGGCCGTCCTCGGCCCCGACCACCCCCAGACGGCGCTCGCCATCAACAACCTCGCCTCGGTTTATGAGGCCTCCGGCCAGCTGACCCAGGCTGAGGCCTCCTACCGCCAGGCGGTCAGCATCCTCGAGCGGATCGGCCCCGCCGACCATCCCCATCTCGCCTACGGACTGACCAACCTGGCCCGCGTCCTCACCAGCCGGCAGAACCACAGCGAGGCCGGGAAAGCCCTCGAACGGGCCCTCGGCATCCTGGAACGCGCCCGCGGCGGACAGCATCCCGAGACCATCGACGGCCGGTATCTGCTGGCCGGCAGTCTGCGGGCCCAGGGCCGGAACCAGGAGGCCGCCGCCGCCCTCCGCCAGGTGCTGGCCGATGCCGAAGCCACCCTGGGCGGCACCAGCCCGCTGGTCGCCCAGGTCCTCGAGGACCTCGCGACCGTTCTCACCGCCCTCGGGGAAACCGCCGAAGCCGCCAGCGCCGCCGCCCGCGCGGCCGTTCTCCGTCAGGCCCGCTGAAGCCGCCGCTCCGGTCAACGCCATGTCCCATCCGGGCCCAACCCCGCAGTCAGCTCCTGATGCGGCTTCCCTGGCCGCCGCGGGAACCACCCCGCCCCCTGCCTGCCCCGCCAACCCCTGGCGCCGGGTCATACCCGCCCTGGCCGTCCTCCTGCTGGCGGTCACCATGCAATTGCGCCATCAGGGCCGGTCCTGGTGGTGCGCCTGCGGCGGCCTCAACCCAATGGCCGCCGGCATCTGGAGCCCCCACACCTCCCAGCACCTGTTCGACCCCTACAGTTTCACCCACATCCTGCACGGGGTCGTCTTCTGCGGCCTGCTGGCCGTCGCCGTCCCGCGACTGGCCGCCGCCTGGCGGTTCGCCGCCGCCGTCGCCCTGGAATCCCTCTGGGAACTGGTCGAAAACTCGGCTTTCGGCATCGAGCGGTACCGCACCGCCACCATCTCGATCGGGTACATCGGCGACTCCGTCTTCAATTCGCTGGCCGACATCCTCTGCTGTTCGCTCGGCTTCGCCCTGGCCTGGCGCCTGGGCTGGCGCCGGTCCCTCGTCCTCTACCTCGCCGTCGAAGCCGGCCTGCTTCTCACCGTCCGCGACAGCCTCACCCTCAACGTCCTGATGCTGATCCATCCCGTTGAGGCCATCCGGGCCTGGCAGGTACCCCATTGATGCCGGACCGTGCCTGCGCTACACTGGGGCCGACCGACTCCCGTCTGAAAGGAACCGCCATGCGCCTCCTCCATGCCGTCGCCGTCCTCGTCGCCCTCGCCGCGGCTGTCGCGCCCCTCGCCGCCGCCGCCGATGTCATGCGCTACGTCTTCCCCGCCAACCTCTCCCTCACCCTGACCCCCGTCGGTTCGTGGTCGCCCGAGAAGGGCGGCGCCCTGAAGGCGGCCGTCCAGTCGCGGCTCGGCACCCTCCGCCAGGTCGAGATCTTCTTCGAATGCTCCCCCGACCTCACCGTCCATCCCGCCCGGTCCACCGTCCGCGAAATCGCCGAGAACGCCGTCGAGAGCTTGCCGGTGGTGGTGGGAAAGGGCCCCGGCCGCCCCGACGAGATGGGCTCCTGGGTCCGCATGCGGGTCCGCTACCTGCCCGATTTCGAAGCCATCGCGAAACGGATCGGCGACCCCGCCGCGTTTCCGGTCACCTCCGAGCGCCAGCGCCTGATCGACATCAACGCCCGCAACCAGAAGAAGGCCGCCCCCTACACCTCGGCCACCCGCTTCTTCATCCGCTGATCGCCGCCGCGCGTCGCCGCCCGGCCTCGGCCCGCCGGGCCCGGGATGGCGGACGCTTCCCGGCTTCCCTCACCCCGGTCGCCGGCGCCGGCCGGCCGTTCCACGGCTCCGGGTGACTCCTCACTTCTCCCGTTCGAACTCCACCTCGCGGTCCATCGGCAGTTCCAGGTCGCCCATCAGAAGACGGAGGTTGGCGGTGCCGGCGATCCGGATCAACCCGGGTCGCGAGGGGGCCGTCTGCGGCCTGCCCTGGAGCCTGCCCACGACGGAATCCACCAGCGACCTGGCCCCGTCCTGGGCGGTCCGGGCCAGGGCCGTCTGGAGCCGGGCGGCATCGACCTCGAACTCCACCTGCACTTCGGTGTTCGCCCAACCGGGAACGGTCATGCGCGGCGAAGTCTGCACCCCTGCCCCGACCACGGTCCCGTTGAGGGAGACGTCGAACTTCAGGTTTTCCACGGTCGCCCCGACCGGAAGGCGGTTGCCGACCCCGAGGGTGAGGAACACCCGGCCTCGCCCGGCCACCAGGGCCGCCAGGTCTGGCCGCGCCCGGACGGGTTTCACCTCGATGTACCCCCGCAGGAACTGCCGCACCGCCTGGGGTTTCACAACCGCCAGGATGACCGTTCCGGCCGCGGCGAACACGGCCAGACCCAGGATTCCCAGGATCAGGCGGGAAAGACACCCCCGCCCCGACGCTTTCGACTGACCGCCCATCATACCCTCCCGCGGCGTTGTCCGCCGCCTGCCATGCGTTCCGAAAGCCGCCTCTGCCCGCGATCGGGCCGGAGGCCCCGGCCGCCATCCGGCCGCCGGGAGCATCGGTTCACGGCCTTCATCTTCGCCGGGACTCCCCGCCCTGGATGGCCCAGGATTCCGGCCATGGCCCGGACCGCCATGGATCAGGCCGCCGCCGGCGAAGACAGAACCACCCCGGCCCGCGCAGGGAACCCGGGGTGGCGTGGACGCGAAAAATCGTGATCAGTTCTTTTTGACCTCGGCCTCGACCTGCTCGACCGAGTAGCGGAACCCCATGCCCAGGGTCTTGCCGGTTTCGGCCTGCAGGGGCCACAAGCCCTGGATGCCGTTCACCAGGAGCCACCGGCCGCCGTCGCCCTTGACCAGGAACAGGACGGCCTTCCGGCCCTTTTCGGGAAAAATCGGGGAATCCTCGCGGGCCTTCTTCGCCGTGCCATAGGTGTCGAACTGCAGGCGGTCCTTGGCCTTGAGCCCCCCCTTCAGCACCCGCTCGATCTCCACCTCGGTGTGGACCTTGGGGTTGGCCGCGCCGGCCTCTTCGGTGATCTTCTGGTCGACCACCTGGACGATGACGATGACCTCGGCCTTCTTGACCAGGTCGGGGAATGGCAGGGTGCGAATCATCGCGTTGGCGGAAAGCCCCACCAGCAGGAGAAGACCAATCAGCAGGGAAATTCGGGCCATGGGAGTCTCCTTTGTCTTCGGTTTGCCTCTGAAACGGGAGTATACGTCAACGGATTGGTTTTGGGAACGGGCCCGTCTTCGACCAGACCCCGCCTCCCTCCGGGCGGCCTCCGGCCGTGCCGCGGCCCGCCGTGCCCGCCTGGTGCCGCCGTGATCGATGCGAAGTCCTGGTCTGACGCCGGGCCTGGGTGACGGCGGCCCGGCCGTCGGCCGCGAACCCAGCCGCGGCGGGCGGCTGGGTTCGCGAAACGCCGGTTTCCTGGATCGGATGGGGGACCCGGTCCCGGTACGGCGAACGGCCGCGCCGGTCGGCGCGGCCGTCCTATGGAACAATGAGGATGATCGCCTTATTGGTGGGAGGAGAGGAACTTCTCGCGCTCGTCGAGCATCATCTCGAGCTGGTAGCCCACATCGTGGTAGACGCCGCCGCTCATCTTGTAGGTTTCGGCAATGGCCCGGGCCTTTTTCATGTCTTCGGGGGTCTCGATGGAGGCGACTTCCTTGCGGATGGTGTCTTGGGATTCGTGGAGCCGCTTCACCATCTCGGGAAGCTGGGGGTTGGTCCAGGGCTTGGGCATGCCCGGGTGCATGATCATGTTCATCCACTCGGAGGCGGCGGCATACATCGACATGGCCGAGCTCAGCTTGCCCGTGTCGAGAGCAAAAGAGGAGGGGGTCACCAGGGTCAGGAGGGCGGCGAGCACGATCAGCACCAGGGTCTTGTTCATGATTCTTCTCCCGTTCGTTGTTGATTTTCCCATTGCGTGCGCCGGGATTGAGCAAACCGTGTGCCACCACCGGCCGGGATGGAACGAACGGGCATGCAAAGCCCATTTCCACGCCAATCACGCATTCCGGCCCCGCCCGTCCGGCCAGGGTACCCTGCGGGATTTCCGGCAATCGCCTGCCGGAAATCCTCCACCCGCCCCCCGTCCTTCCCCGTCAACCAGCCAGGAAACAGGCCCTCCCAATGGCACGAGGTTTGCGTTTCCGGACGCACATCATCCAACGCACCCAAGGAGAAACGCATGAACCGCTTCCGTTCCCTGATCCTGGCCCTGGCCCTCATCTCCCTCTTGGCGCAGGCCAGCTTCGCCCAGACCGGTCCCCTGGTCCAAAGCAAGGCCCTGACGGCTTTTTCCCAGGCCAGCGACACCCTGGCCAAGAACAAGACCGGCACCATGCCAGACTATCCCCCGGCCCCCGGCCCGGATGACACCGACGATTCCTCCGGCGGCCACGACGACGGCCCCGATTCCACAGACGACGGCGGCGGCTGTGGCGGCTCCGGCGGCGGCAGTGACGACAGCGGCCCGGATTCCACCGGCGGTACCGATTTCTGAACCTTCACCCCGAACTCCTGACACCCCCGGACTACCGGGGGTGTTCTGTTTTTTTCTCTTCTCTGATCTTTCTGAAAACCGATCTTCCAAAATCCAGTAGGATAAGGAGTGGGTAGACGAACCCCGGAATTCGGTGTTAATCTTGGGAATATTCCATTACAGATCGACTCTGAGAGCCATTCGCAGGAGGGAACCATGATGCCGCGCATCCCCATCGTCCTCGGCCTCCTCGTCCTTTTCGCCGCCCTGCCCCTGAACACTCTGATGGCCGGCCCGTTCGACGACGAGCCCCTCACCATCTCCGGCGGCTCCTCAAACGATGACACTCCGGTTACCGTCGAGGTATCTGACAGTCCCTTCACCGAGGAAGAGCTGAACATCCGCGGCATCGAGGATATCAAT
>CAZKPI010000213.1:0-7792 GCA_964554555.1 uncultured bacterium | reverse complement strand
GAGGCAGGGGGGTGGGGCGGGTTTCCACCGTGGCCGGCCGCGGCGCCGCCAGCAGGGGCGATTTCAGGCGGGCCTCGACCTGGTCGAGCCGGCGTTCGAGCCCCTCGTTTCCCACCGAGATCTCGCGCAGGGCCATCCGCACCAGCTCTACCTCGAACAGAATCCGCGGCGACACGGACTGGCGCAGGCCGGTGAGCGACCGCTCGAGGCGGGTCACCACCCCGACCAGGTATTCCACCGGCACGGCCGCCACCTGCTCCTGCATCTCTTTCGCGTGCTCGGGAACCACCTCGAGGAACCCCGCGGCGGCGGCGTCGAGCTTCAGCAGAAGGCATTTGCGCAGGTATTCGAGCAGGTCGCGGCCGATGGGGCCGACGTCGTAGCCGCCGTAGAACAGGTCGTTGAGCTGGCGCAGAAGTCCCGGCACGTCGCGGGTCAACAGACTGCCGGCCAGCCCGCGCAGGACCGGGTAGCCGAGGCGGCGGGTGATGGCCAGCACATCCTCGACCGTGGCCACGCCGGTGGTCTGGAAGGAGGTGACCTGATCGAGCAGTCCGAGGGCATCACGGAACCCACCCTGCGCGCATTCGGCAATCAGGTGCAGGGCTTCCGGCTTCACTTCGGGGAACTGGCCGGGACGCTCGGTCCGCTCGCGCCCCACCACGTCGGCGAGCCGGCTGATGATGACCTTCTGCGGGATGGGATGGAAATCGAAGCACTGACAGCGCGAGATGATCGTGGCCGGCACCTTCTGCTGTTCGGTGGTGGCCAGCACGAAGATCACCCGGGGGGGCGGCTCCTCGAGGGTCTTGAGAAAGGCGTTGAAGGCCGACCCCGACAGCATGTGGACCTCGTCGATGATGTAGACCTTGTACTGGCCTTCGACCGGCATGAACTTCACCTTTTCGCGCATCTGCCGGATGTCCTCGACGCTGTTGTTGCTGGCGGCGTCGATCTCGATGATGTCCATGAAGTTGAGGTCCTCGATGCGCTGGCAGATATCGCAGGTGCGACAGCAGTCGACCGGGCCCTTCCCCTGGGTGACCGGCTGGCGGCAGTTCAGGATTTTGGCCAGCAGTCGCGCCGTCGAGGTCTTGCCGGTGCCGCGCGGGCCAGAGAACAGGTAGGCGTGGGCGATCCGGCTCGACGAGACGGCGGCCTGGAGGGTGCGGGTGATGTGATCCTGGCCCAGCAGTTCGGTGAACGACTGGGGGCGGTACTTCCGGTAGAGGTTCTGCTTGGCAAGCTGCTGCATGGAGGGCCTCCCACGCCATCGGATTGGGTCGGGGCCATTCTACCGGAAACCGGCCGTTTTGAGAACCGGCCGCCACGCCCGCTGGAACCGGTTCGCCGGCCCGGCCAGGCCCCCCTCAAGCCCGGGACTTGGCCAGGATCCGCCGCAGGTCGATCCGGGAATAGCCCAGGTGGCCGGCCAGCGTCATCAGGGCCCGTTCCTCATCGGCGGACACCTCGCCGTCGGCCCAGGCCATCCGGGCGGCGGCAGACAACAGGCTGAGGGCTTCGCGGGGGGTGGCGGGCACCGGCAGTCGGACCTCGCCGCGGCGCACCGCCGCCATCATGGCCCGCAATCGGGCTTCGCCCACCCCGTACGAGGCGGCCATCCTGGCCAGGAGGTCCAGTTCGGCCGGCGATTCCTTCCCATCGGCCAGCAGGACCTGGACCGCCACCTGAAGGACATCCAGGGCGGCCGGCGATCCCCCGTCCGGGGCCTCGTCACCGGCGGGATCCTGGCCGGCGCCCGCCGGTCCGTTCCCCTCCGCCGCCGGAAGGGACGCCGCCGGCGTCTTTCCGGGGTCGGCGGCGGTCTTGGCCGCGCCCGCCTGGTATTTCCGCTTCCATTCCTGCCCCAGGATCTGCTTCACATCGGCCTCCGAGTGGCCGAGAAGCTTCGCCAGACGATGGAAGGACTGTTCCTCGGCCGGGTCGAGCGCCCCGTCGGCGAGGGCAACCCGGGCCGCCGCCTGCAGGACCCCCTTGGCGGCTTCGGGCGAGCCGACCTCGGGCACATGGACCCGCCCCGCCTGCATCTCGCGGATCATGGCCTGCAGGCGGGGTTCCCGGATCCCGCAGGCGGCCGCCGCCTCCCGCAGGAACTGCATCTCCGGCGGGTCGATCTGGCCGTCGGCCAGGGCCATCTGGATCATCACGAAGACCAGGTCGGCCGCCCGGTCCGCCACGAACCCCGGCGAGGCGGACGGCACGGCGGAGGAAGGAGTGGCGGCCGCGGCCGCCCGCAGTCGCTGGACCTCGGGGTCGAACTCGGAGGCGACCCGTTCCAGGATCCAGCCGGCCTCCCCCTCGTTCAGGATGGTACTGCAGTAGGGGCATTGCACGGCGAAGGTCGAGGTCAGCGGCCCCCCGCACTGAGAGCAGTGGGCACTCGACAGGGTCATGCGGTCGTCGGTCTTCTGCCCGTGCCGGCGCACCAGGATGAACACATCACGCATCAGGCTGGGGGTCTGGCAGTCGCGGTCGATCTGGCCGTCGGGCTTCACGAACACCGGGATGCCGCTCCAGACCACCAGCAAGAACACCCGGTCGAAGTCGGGGGCCAGGGTCACCCCGCGCAAACGGACCGACCCCAGGGCCACGTTCTCATGAAAGCACCATCCTGCCGGGTCGGGGTGCGCCAGTCTGGCGGCGAACCGGTCGCGAAAGACCGGCAGGGCGAACCGGGCGATCGCCTCGGCCTGCCGCAGGCGTTCGGCCTGCCGGAACATCCAGAACAGGACGCCGCCCCGGTCCTCGATCTGCTGGATCGACAGGGCCGGGTCGGCGGTCACCAGGTCGCGCCACCCCGGCAGGTGGTCGGGTTCGAGGTATTCCCATTCGCAGGCCTGGGTGATCTTGGCCAGCACCCAATCGTGGGTTCCCGACCGGATGAAGGAGCCGCAGACCCGGCAGACGGTGGCCTGGCCGATCTCGAGAGGGGCACTGCAGTTGGGGCAGTGGCCTTCCAGCAGGCCGGGCCGGGCCAGGGTCTGCGCGGACGGCCGCCGGATGAAGGTCCAGTATTCGCTGAACTGGCGGCGATGATCCTCCTCGGCGAGGGTCTCGCCGGTCTTCAGGTCGACGAGGGAATCGGCTGAGCTGGCCCGCAGGTAGACATGGATGATGTCGAAATTCGGGTCGGTGTTGACCTGGACAACCCGGTTCTCGTAGATGGTCATGTCCTGGTGCCGGAACCGGATCCCGGCGGCCTGCTGTTCGGCCACCTGCAGTCGGAACTGTTCGAAGAGGGCGTCGGCGATCACCGGCTCGAGGGCCCCGATCTGCTGGTCATACCAGGCGTTCTGCACCTTCCAGAACAGCGAGTCGACCCGCTTGAGGAAGGCCTCGATGCGAAAGGCGGGGTCGCGGCGGGTGAGGTCGGTCAGGGCCTGCGACATGAGGGCGGCCTTCTGCAGGTGCAGGAGGCTGGCGTTCGGCCCCCTCTCCTCGTCAGCGTCCAGCCGCGGCGTCTCGCCAGTCAGCCCCTGCCAGACCTCGGCAACCCGCTGGGGAAACTTCTCGAACTCGACCTGCAGGAGGTCAAACCAGTCGCCCTCCTCGCGCCAGCCCCGACTGCCCAGCTGTTTCCGCTGGGTGTGGCTGAGGCTGACCCCCAGGTCGCAGGTGAACCGGGTGTAGCGGGGCCGGACCCGTCCCGCCACCCGCGTGGCGACGAGCTGGAGGACCGGGAACAGCAGGAACGGCACGGCCGGCCGCCGGATCACCAGCCAGCAGAGGGCCGACAGGCCCAGGCCGCACAGGGCGAAGGGCCTTCCCTTGATGCGCTTCTTCTGCCAGAGGTAGGTCGGCCAGAAGAACAGGGCCAACAGCACCGGCGCCTCGAGCGGGGCAACCAGCAGATAGAAGAAGACGAACAGGAGCGACCCCGCATAGACGCTGACCAGGGCCCCGACCCAGAACTCGGCCCGCAGGCAGAGCATCACGACCATGCCCAGCCCGAACAGATAGGCGATGTCGGCCGGCATCTCGCGGGACATCTCCCGCTCGTACCAGAAGGCCATCAGTCCGGCCAGCGCAAACAACAGCACCAGCAGGATCTTGAACTGACCGCGGGTCAGACGCATCGTCCACTTCTCCTGTTGCCAGGGGATGACGCCGGGCTCCCCGCCGGCCAGGCCGGGGGCGGGGGAAGGGGAGGTCCGACGGGGGTGACGAGCCCAGCCGTTTTCCCCTTCCGGACGATCCATCCTCGCCCCCGGGAACCGAAAAGACCCGTCTTTCGACGGGTCTTTTCAAGAAGGCCGTGCACCCACCTTCGAACCCTGACGATGACCCATTTCCCTAACCTTCCGCTCGGGACAGGCGCCTCCACATCACCCGGAAACTGGCGCTTACCGTTGCTTCCTTCCGGACCTGGCGGGGTTCACGGGTTTCCGCCGTGTGGAACCCATCCTTCGACGCTTCGGGAAAGGGCTGTGATCACCATCAGAGCCCTCTGATAGGAATTCAGCCCGCCATGACGGGGATTTGCGGTTGATAGAGGACCCCGAGCCCTCCGCTTAGCACGACAACGGAAAGGGTGGGATTCGAACCCACGGTGGAGTTTCCCCCACTCACGCTCTCCAGGCGTGTGCCTTAGACCAACTCAGCCACCTTTCCAAGAGCAATCAGGACCATCCTGGGGATACCTCAAACGGGCGGAGAGAGAGAGATTCGAACTCTCGAGGGACCATTTCGGGCCCCTACTCGATTTCGAGTCGAGCGCTTTCGACCAACTCAGCCATCTCTCCTCGTGACAGCGCGCCTGAGAGGACTCGAACCTCTGGCCACCAGATCCGCAATCTGGTGCTCTATCCAAACTGAGCTACAGGCGCAAACATCGCTTTCGGCGGAGAAGGGGGGATTCGAACCCCCGGTAGAACTTTCGCCCTACGCCGGTTTAGCAAACCGGTGCCTTAAGCCAACTCGGCCACCTCTCCCCATGCTGGGTCGGAGGAAGTAGGATTCGAACCCACGAACCTTTCGGTTTCCGGTTTTCAAGACCGGCGCCATCGACCGCTCGGCCATTCCTCCCCGAGATGGATAGTGTAGCACAGGTACCTTCCAAAAGCAACCATCCGGGCTTGGCAAAAATCCGCCGGCTTCCCCCCTTCAGCGACCAGAGGAGGCCACCGGCGCCCCTTCGGTGTCAGAGGCCGGGATCGGGAAGATGACCACCTCCTCGGGCTTGACCAGGCCGAGCCGCTCCCGGGCCAGCCGTTCGATGCCCTCGGGGGTCGACAGGGTGTCGAGGTTTTCCTTCAGCCGCCGGTTCTCCCGTTCCAGGTCCTGGATGCGCTGAGACATCTCCTCCTCTTTCTGGAGGAGGGCCCGGATCGCCGAATACCGCGACAGATAGATGACCGACAGCGCCACGCAGAACACCACCGAGACGAGGAACATCACCTCGGCCGAGAAGCGGACCCGCTTCTTTTTCGGCTGGCCTTCGTCGACGACGGGGGGGCGGGCATCCATCGGGGTCAGTCGGCCTTCTCCTCGGTGGCGGGAATGCGGGCCACCGAGATCAGCTGGTCGTTCTCCTCGAGGGTGATCAGCTTCACGCCGGAGGCGGCGCGGCCGGTGGCGCGCACCGTGTCGGCGTTCAGGCGCACGATCTTGCCGCCCTTGCTGACGACCATCAGCTCGTCACGTTCGAACATCCGCTTGATCGCCAGCACTTCGCCCGTCTTCTCGCGGATGCGGAGGTTGATGACGCCCTTGCCCCCGCGGTGGGTGACCCGGTAGGCGTTGATGTCGGTCTGCTTGCCGAACCCCTTGGTGGTCACGGTCAGCAGTTTGCCGTCGAAGGCCACATACTCGCCGGCGGGGACCCCGTCGACCTCGTCGGCGTCGGGTTCCTCCTCGGGGCCCTCTTCGGGCTCCAGCGGCTCAAGCTCGATGGGCGGCGCGGCCGGTTCGGCCGGTTCGGCGGCGGAGGCTTCGCCCGCCGATGCCGGCGCGGGAGCCGCCAGACCGGCGGTCTCGGCGGCGGCCGCGGCAGGGGCCGCGGCGGGGGCCTGGGTTTCACTCTTGGGCGAGAACACTTCCATGCCCACCACGAAGTCGTCCTTGCCGCGGAACTTGATGGCGGTCACGCCGCGGGCGGCGCGCCCCATCACCCGCACCTCGCTCTCGGGGAACCGGATGGCATACCCGTCACGGGTGGCGATGACAATCTGTTCGCCGCCGCGCAGGGTCTTGACGCCGACCAGTTCATCCCCCTCGTCGAGGTGGATGGCGATGATGCCCTTCGAGTTGGGCCGGGCGAAAGCCGACAGTTCGGTCATCTTGGCCACCCCGCGCCGGGTCACCATGAAGATGCGGCGGGTCTGGTCGAAGTGCCGCACGGGCAGAAGGGCGGTGATCTTCTCGTTCTCGCCCAGGTTGAGCAGATTGACGATGGCCCGGCCGGTGGCCTGGCGGCCGCCTTCGGGAATCTTGTAGCCCTTCAGCCAGTGCGCCTTGCCGGTGCTGGTGAAGACGAGCAGGTAGGAATGGGTGGTGGCGAGGAACATGTGCTCGACAACGTCGTCTTCCTTGATGCCGCCCACCAGACTGCCTTTGCCGCCGCGCCCGATCTGCCGGAAGGCGTTGGGGGCGATGCGCTTGACATACCCGTTGCGGGTCACCGTGATGATGATGTCGGTCTCCTGCATCAGGTCCTCGATGTCGAGACGCTCGGCTTCGGACTCGCTGATGCGGGTGCGCCGCTCGTCGGCGAACTTCTCGCGGATTTCGGTGAGTTCCTGCTTGATGATGTCGCGGACCTTGTCGTCGGAGGCCAAGATGCCCTTCAGTTTTTCGATCAGGGCCAGGGTCTCGTGATATTCCTGGACGATCTTCTCGCGTTCGAGGCCGGTCAGGCGCTGGAGCCGCATGTCCAGAATGGCCTGGGCCTGCCGGTCGGTGAGGGTGAAGGTGTCCATCAGGCCCTGCTTGGCTTCGGCGGGGCCGGCGGCTTCCTTGATCAGGGTGATGACCGCGTCAAGGTTGTCGAGGGCGATGGTCAACCCCTCCAGGATGTGGGCCTTCTCTTCGGCCTTCTTCAGCTGGAAGGCGGTCCGCCGCCGGATGACATCGCGGCAGTGGTTGATGTAGTGCTCCATCAGGGACTTCAGGTCGAGCACCATGGGGCGGTTGTCGACGAGCACCAGCATGATGATGCCGAAGCTCTGCTGAAGAGGGGTATGGCGGTAGAGCTGGTTGAGGATCACCTCGGTGTTGACGCCCTTGCGCAGTTCGATGACGACCCGGATGCCTTCCCGGTTCGACTCGTCGCGCAGGTCGGTGACCCCGTCGAGCTTCTTCTCGCTGATCAGGTCGGCGATCGTTTTGACCAGTTTCGCCTTGTTGACCTGGTAGGGCAGTTCCTTGACCACGATCCGCTCGCGGCCCTTGCTGAAATCCTCAACGTCGACCACGGCCCGCATCACCACCGACCCCCGGCCGGTACGGTAGGCCAGTTCGGCGCCTTCCCGGCCCATGATCATCGCCCCCGTGGGGAAATCGGGAGCGGGGATGGCCCGGATCAGGTCGTCGATCGGGGTTTCGGGATCGTCGAGCAGAAGAAGCAGTCCGGTGACGACCTCGCCCAGGTTGTGGGGCGGGATGTTGGTGGCCATGCCGACCGCGATGCCGGCCGAGCCGTTCACCAGGAGGTTGGGGAACTTCGAGGGCAGGACGATCGGTTCCTGGAGCGACCCGTCGAAGTTGGGCATCCAGTCGATCGTCTCCATCTCGAGATCGCGGAGCATCTCCTCGGCCAGGGGGTTGAGGCGGG
>CAZKPI010000212.1:0-7799 GCA_964554555.1 uncultured bacterium | reverse complement strand
GGGGCCGGCCGCGGGCGGGTCGGAACGGTCATGGCCGGGCCGCGCTCACGTCTGGGGCTGGCGGCCCAGGACGTTGTGGACGCAGGCCGGCATCATCCGCCCGTCCCGCAGGGGATAAACCTGACAGCACTTGCGGACCCGCGTGATGTCGAAAGTGCCAGCGTCCATGAAAGCGTGCACGAAGATCGACTTGACCTGGCGCTCGGCGACCGCGAGGGCCTCGGCGGGGTTGAAACACTGGCCGGTGCGCCGGGACTGGACCTGCTTGAGCAGGCGCCGGATCGCCGACAGCGCCTTGTCGGAATCGGGGGCGAGGGCGGCCGGCCCTGACCACAGGTCGTAGACCGCCTCCTCGATCTTGCCGAGGTTGTCAGGGTCGGTGCCGAACAGAGTGCGGTTGCGGATGATGTCGAGGTAGGATTCCATCCTGAACCGCTCCTTCAGCGACAGGAACGACCCGTCGGCCGTCTTCAGGTAGAAGGAGAGCGAGAAGCAGTTCGGATGACTGCAGGGGAGGGGCGAGAAGTTGTCGACGGCCACCCGGCCCTGCGACGAACGGGCGATCCGCTCGATTGCCTCGGGGATGAACACCCGCCGCGGCAGGGGGTCGGCCAGGGTTGCCCCCCGTCCCGTGTAGGCGGCGGGCTGGACCATCAGGCTGAGCACGTTGGGCCGGGTGAACAGTTCGGTGACCGCCCGGCCGAGGGCGGCATCGGGGGCATCGGGGGCCAGGGTGAAGGTCAGGGAACAGGGCGCGTCGAGCGCGGTCAGCCGGTCGAGCAGGGCCAGCCGCGTGCCGGAACCGCCGCGCATCCTCTGCAGGTAGGCGGGGTCGTCGCCGTCGAACTGCAGGCTGACCACCACGTTGCGCTCGGCCAGGAACCGGCACAGCCCGTCGTCCTCCGCCAGCCGCCGGCCGTTGGTGGAGACGGTCACCCGCGTGATCTCCGGGCGCGCCAGGCAGGCCTCGACCATCCCGCGGAACTGGGGGTGCAGAGTCGGCTCGCCGCCCGACAGGTTGGCCACGTCGATGCGCTCTTCGGTGGCGATCAGCCGGTCGAGGATGCGGTCCAGTTCCGCCGGGGTCATGTGCCACGAGTTTCTATTTTGTACAAGGCATATTGGACAGCCCATGTCGCAGTGGTCGGTGATCTCGATGATCGGCATGCAGACGTGCTGTTCGTGCTCGGGGCAGAAGCCGCAGTCGGTCGGACACCCGTGCGCGAACGCGGCGGCGAAACCAAGCGGCTTGGAGGCCACCCGGTGGAAGTGGTAGGCCCCGAGGTAGGCCGCGGCGTCATCGGCGACCTTGACGTCGCGGCGGCCGTGGTCGGGGCAGAACTTCTCGAACCAGACCCCGTCGTCGCGCACGACGACGCGGGCCTGGACGAGTCGGCGGCAGGTGTCGCAGGTGGTCCGGGTGACGGTCCATTGGCCGGTCTGGCTGGTCATGGGCGGGAGGCCTCCTCGATCCAGAAGCGGGGGTCCTTCATGCGGTAGAACAGGTTATAGGCGCAGGCGGGGATCAGCCGCCCCTCAGGGTCGGGGACCTGGTCGGGGCAGGTGGAGACCCGCGCCACGTCGAAATTGTCCTCGTCCATGTGGGCGTGCAGGTAGACGGTCAGCACGTGCCGTTCCCCGATCCTCTGCCGTTCCGCCACCGACGGCGGGTCGGCGGCGGGGGGGAACATCTCGCGGATGACGGTCCGGAACGTCTCCAGCAGGTCGGGGTCGGCGCCGTTCGCCCACAGACGGTTGAGGGCATCCTGGAACAGGTGGGTGGTCTCGTCGGCGGGGCGCAGAAGGTAGCCGTTGCCCAGCAGGCGAGCGAAGTCGTCGGGAGCGAAAATGTCGGAGAAGTCGAACAGCTTCCCCTGGCCCTTGAAGATGTAGGCGATCTGGTAGCAGAGGGGGTGGGCGGCCGGCAGTGGCCGGAAGAACGACCGCCGCAGGCGGCCATTGGTCTGCTCCTCGATCAGCCGGGCGGCCCGGTCGAGCGGCAGGTGCTGTCGCGGGCCGAACGCCCCGCCCCCCTTGCCGGTGTAGGTCATGGTCTGCACGGTGATACTGCGGACCACCGGGGTGGCCAGGGCCAGGTCGAGGAGGCGGCCGAACTCCCGGTCGTTGGCCCCGGGGATCATCACGTGCAGAAGGGTGACCCCGACCCCGGCCTTCTGCAGGTTTTCCAGGGCCCGCATCTTGTCGGCCACGATGTCGCGGCCGTGGATGCGGACGGAGGTGGACGGATCGAGCGTGTCGAACGACAGGATGACGTAGGCGCCGGCGGCGGCCAGCTTCCCGGCGAACCCCTCCTCGCGGGCGATCCGCAGGCCGTTGCTGTTGACGGTGACCCGGCCGATCTCCGGCCGGCCGGCGGCCTCGGCGATCAGGTCGGTCAGCTGGGGGTGCAGGGTCGGCTCGCCCCCCGTGATGTTGATCAGGTCGACCGGCCCGGTGCGGGCCAGCAGGCGGTCAAGGAGGGCCGCCAGTTCGGCGCGGGACATGTGATAGAGCCGGTCGCGCCGGTTGTAGGTGAAGCAGATCGGGCAGTCGAGGTTGCAGGCGTTGGTGATCGAGAAGACGGGCAGATTGCAGGTGCCGGCGTGGAAGGCGCAGGGGCCGCAGTCGTGCGGGCACCCCTGCCGCACCGGGTGGCCGGGCAGACGCGGGGCGCGGGGTCTGACCAGGGTCTCCAGCGTCCGGGCGTACCAGGCGAACTCCTCCGCGACCAGCGCCTCGCTGGTGCCGCAGGCGGGACAGAGGTTCTGCTGGAAGACGCTCCCGCCGCGCTCGACGAGACGGGCGGTCACCAGGGCGCGGCAGGACCGGCACATGCCGGTGGTGCTGGACAGATAGGTATACTCCCGTTCCGGGCGCATCGGGCGCTTCCTCCGCTCTTGGGGTTGGGGAACCGCAGGCATGATACCCCATCGGGCGGTCCCGGGGAAACGGACTTTCCCTTGGGCACCGGGTGGTGTATAGTAGGGGCACCCGTCCGGGGTCGCTCCCGGCTTGGGAGGTCCGGTCCTTACCCTATCTCAGGAGGTCCAGTCACATGTCCCTTCCCACCGTTCCCCAGAGCATGCCCAAGTGCTTCGGCACCGACTATTACGGCAAGTGGGCCACCTCGGGGATGACCTTTGAATCCATGAAGATCGACCGCCCCGACCAACAGCAGAAGTGCTGTGAATGTCCCCTGCACGAGCGCTGTTACATGGTCAACACCATCCGGATCGCCCGCATCAAGCGGTAGGAACCCCATTCCCGGCCAGGAGGACCCCCATGCTCGCCTACGAGATCATCCGGAAGAAGCGCGATGGCCGCAAGCTGGAGGAGGCCGAGATCCGGTTCCTCATCGAGGCCTTCGTTCAGGGCCGTCTGCCCGACTACCAGATGGCCGCCTGGCTGATGGCGGCCTTCCTGAAAGGCCTGGATGAACAGGAGACCTTCTGGCTGACCGATGCCATGCGTCTCAGCGGCGACCAGGTCGAGCTGAAGGGCATCGAGGGGTTCACCGTCGACAAGCATTCCACGGGCGGCGTCGGGGACAAAACCAGCCTGGTGCTGGGGCCGGTCCTGGCCGCCCTCGGCCTGCGCGTGGCCAAGCTGTCGGGACGCGGGCTCGGCCATACCGGCGGCACCATCGACAAGCTCGAGTCGATCAGGGGGTTCTCCTGCGACCTGTCCCCCGAGGCCTTCGTCAAGGCCGTCAACACCATCGGCCTGGCCATCATCGGCCAGACCCCGACCCTGGTGCCGGCCGACAAGAAGATCTACGCTCTGCGCGACGTCACCGCCACCATCGATTCGATCCCGCTGATCGCCGCCTCCATCATGTCCAAGAAACTGGCCGTGCAGAACAAGGCGATCGTGCTCGACGTCAAGGTCGGGTCGGGTGCTTTCATGAAGACCCTCGGCGACGCCCGCGAACTGGCCCGCCTCATGGTCCGGATCGGCAAACAGGCTGGCCGCCAGGTGGCCGCCGTCCTCTCCAACATGGACGAGCCCCTCGGCCGCATGATCGGCAACGCCCTCGAGGTCCGGGAGGCGATCGACACCCTGCGCGGCCAGGGCCCGGCCGACCTGGTGGCGCTGGTCAAGGCCCTGGCGCAGGAAGCCCTGCTGGCCGAAAACCGCCGGCTCACCCAGGCCGAGGCCGCGGCCCGCGTCGACCAGGTCATCGCCAGCGGCCAGGCGTGGTCCTCCTTCGTGGCCATGGTCCGGTCCCAGGGCGGCGATCCCGCCCAGGTCGAGCACCCCGAGCGCCTGCCCACCGCCCGCGCGGTGGTTCCCCTGCAGGCCGACCGGGCCGGATGGGTCGAACGGATCGAATGCGAGGAGGTCGGCCTGGCCGCCATGATGCTGGGCGCCGGCCGCGAGACCAAGGAGTCGGTCATCGACCCCGCCGTCGGCTTCCGCCTGAACCGGAAGGTGGGCGACCGGGTCGAGGCCGGCGACGTGCTGGCCGACGTGCACGTCGATCCCGCCCGCGACAACTCCCGGGGCATCCAGCGCCTGCGCGACGCCTATCGCCTGGCTGACCGGCCGGTCCAGCCCCAGCCCCTGATCCTCGACATCGTTTCGTGATACGGCCCATCCGCCCGTGAGTCACCCCACCCACCAGTCGATCACCGACGACTCCCTCCGCCGCTCGTTCGAGGAGGAGGAAGCCCGCCGGCTCAGCCCCCGGGCGTGTCTGGCGTCACGTTCGCGCGGCCGCGCCGTGCCTGAACAGCCGTGCTTCATCCGCACCTGCTTCCAGCGGGACATCGACCGGATTCTGCACAGCGAGGCCTTCCGGCGGCTCAAGCACAAGACCCAGGTGTTCCTGTCCCCGACCAACGACCATTTCCGCACCCGCCTCACCCACACCCTCGAGGTGGTGGGAATCGCCCGCTGTATCGCCCGCGGCCTCCGCCTGAACGAGGACCTGACCGAAGCCATCGCCCTCGGCCACGACCTCGGGCACACCCCCTTTGGCCATTCCGGCGAAGAGGTGCTGGCCGAGATCAGCGAGGAAGGGTTCCATCACGCCGGACACGGGGTGCGGGTGGTGACCGTGCTCGAGAAGGGGGGGGCGGGCCTGAACCTGACCGCCGAGGTGATCGACGGCATCGCCCACCACAGCAAGGGCCGGAAGGGCCCGGCCACCGGCAGTCCTGACCAGCCGCTGACGCTCGAAGCCCAGATCGTCCGCCTCGCGGACCTGGTCGCCTACATCAACCACGATCTCGACGACGCCATGCGGGCCGGCGTCCTCACCCTCGCCGAACTGCCGGCCGGACCCGTGCGTCTGCTGGGCGAACGCCCCTCCCAGCGCATCCACCAGATGGTGAAGGACATCATTCACCAGAGCGCCGCGGCGGATGGCATCGCCATGAGCCCCGCCGTCCACGACGCGACCGAGGAACTCCGGGACTTCCTCTACGGGCAGGTCTACCCGCGCCCCGGCATTGACGGGGCCAAGGAGAAGGCCAAGCACCTCCTCCGCCAGCTGGCCCGGTGGTTCCTCGACCACCCCGGCGACCTGTACGGGCGTCTGCACCACCCGCCCCCCGCCGGACAGCCTCTGCGCCGGACCCTCGTCGACTACCTGGCTTCGATGACCGACGAATACGCGATCGGCATGTTCAAGGAATTGTTCGTTCCCCACTACACCCTGGAAGTCACGGCCGCCCGGCCGCCCGCGACGGAGTCCCGGCCGTGAAACTGTCCATCAGCAAGAAGATCCTGGCCGGCTTCATCTCCATCCTCGTTATCTGTCTCGCCGTGGTCGGCGTGGCCGGCTACCTGCTGAACCGGCTCAAGACCGAGATCAACTTCCTGCAGGAGGCCCAGCTCCCGATCCTGACCAAGGTGCAGATGTGGTCGTCCGACATCAACATCGCCGGCCTGACCATGCTCCAGATGGCCATCCAGGGCAAGAACGACGATCTCCAGAAGGCCTACGACGACGCCTGTGAGCGGGCCCGCTCCAACCTCAACTCGATCCGGGAGGACGTCGAGAAGCGGATGGCCAAGCGGGGCCGCCCCGTCGTCCAGCTGGTCGAGGCCGCCGAGGCGGGTATGGCCGAACTGTTCGAATACTGCGACAAGACCCTCAAGCCGGCCGACGCGGGGAAGGCTGTTCCCCTGCCCGAGGCGGCCGCCGCGGTGCGGGAGAAGCTGGAGACCCTGCAGAACACGGCCCAGAGCGTCGGGGACTTCTTCAAGGCCACCGAGGGGAAGCGGATCGAGAACGACCTCAAATCCATGTTCTCCGTGCTGGGCACCGTCATGAAGGTATTGCCGGTGATCGTGGTCCTGTTCGGGATCGGGTTCACCTGGTTCATCTCCACCGGCATCTCCGGTCCCCTCGACAAGATCATGAAGTCGATGAGCGCCGCCGAGCACGGCATGCTGGAGACCCGCATCGAGCTGGCCAGCCAGGACGAGTTCGGCCAGCTCGCCGAGAGCTTCAACCGGATGCTGACCGGCATCTGCCAGATGATTGCCAAGGTCATCACCACCAGTCACGATCTGGCCACCAGTTCACAGCAGTTGAGTTCCGCCTCGGTGGAGTCGGCGGCCACCCTTCTCGACATCTCGAAGAACGTCAACGAGATCAACACCTCGGCCAATGACGTGTCGACCAACCTGGAGAAGACCTCCAGCTCGGTCGAGCAGTTTGCCGGGTCGGCCCAGCAGGTCGCCTCCCTGGCCGAGACCGCCGTCACCGCCGCCAACACCACCTCCGAGGCGGCCGCCAACGGCGGCAAGACCGTCAAAAAGTCGGTCGAGATGATCGGCAAGATCAAGGAGTCGGTCGACATGGCCACCCAGGTCATCGCCGATCTGAGTTCGGCCTCGATGCAGATCAACGAGATCGTCAACACGATCACCGCCATCGCCAGCCAGACCAACCTGCTCGCCCTGAACGCCGCCATCGAGGCGGCCCGCGCCGGCGAACAGGGCAAGGGGTTCACCGTCGTCGCCGAGGAAGTCCGCAAGCTGGCCGAGGAATCGGCCGAGGCGGCCGAAGCCATCGGCACCCGCATCGAGAACATCCTGACCAAGACCCAGAATGCGGTCGACTCCATGCAAATGGGGCGGTCCCGGGTCGATGAGGGGATCCGGATCGTCCGCGAGGTCAGCACCAACCTCGACAACATCATCGCCAACATCGAGGACGTCAACCACAAGATCAAGGACATCAGCAAGATCTCGGCCGAACAGTCGCACAACTCGATGGTCATGTCGCGCACCATCGAAGACATCACCAAGCTGACCAAACAGACCTCGGAACGGACGGCGGTCGTGGCCACCTCGGTCGAACAGCAGACGACCACGGTCTCGCAGATCTCCAGCTCCACCGAAGACCTCGCCAGCCTGGCCGACGAACTGCAGTCGCTGGTCTCCCGCTTTACGATCAAGAAGGGCGAAGGAACTCCGCCGCCCGCCTCCTGATCCGGGTTTGGATCCGGCTGGGATGCCGGTCGGCATCCGCGGCCATGGGCGGTCGGGGACCGGTTACCGGAAGCCCAGGCTCCAGAGAATGGCGGGGAAGGTGACCGCCCACAGCACGAACAGGCCGAGGGCCACCGAGCCGCGTCGTTCGACGGGGACGGTGGAGCGGTCCGACAGCGTCCAGGAGTAGGCCAGCCAGGTCAGCAGTCCGGACAGGATGGTGCCGCCGAGGTCCCAGGGGCGGGAAAAGGGCAGCCAGCGGAGCAGGCAGTTGAGGGTGGAGGCGGCCAGGAAGACGGTGACCAGCAGGCACAGCCAGCCGAGGTCGAGCCAGCGCCCGAGCACGAACCCGA
>CAZKPI010000211.1:0-7805 GCA_964554555.1 uncultured bacterium | reverse complement strand
CTCGGCCTCGGAGGTGGGGCGCGAGGAGTTTCCCGACCACGATGTGACGGTGCGCGGCGCCGTGTCGATCGGCCGGCGCCTGCTCGACCCGCTCGCCGAGCTGGTGAAGATCGACCCCAAGGCCATCGGGGTGGGGCAGTACCAGCACGACGTCGACCAGGAGCGGCTGGCCGCCGCCCTCGACGAGACCGTGACCAGCTGTGTCAACGCGGTCGGGGTCGATGTCAACACCGCCTCGGCGCGTCTGCTGACCTACGTGTCGGGCCTCGGCCCCGCCCTGGCCCGCGCCATCGTGGCCTGGCGCGACGCCAACGGCCCGTTCACGGCGCGGGCCCAGTTGAAGAAGGTGCCGCGGCTTGGCCCCAAGGCGTTCGAGCAGTGCGCAGGCTTTTTGCGGGTGCGCGGGGGGAACCAGCCCCTCGACGCCAGCGCCGTGCATCCCGAGCGGTGCGCGCTGGGCGGGCGCCTGGCGGCCGACCTCGGCTGTACCGTGACCGACCTGCTGGCCCGCGAGGATCTGCGGGCGCGGATCCGGCCCGAAGCCTACGTCGGGGACGACGTCGGCCTGCCGACCCTGCGCGACATCCTGGCCGAACTGGCCCGGCCGGGCCGCGACCCGCGCCCCGCCTTCGCGGCGTTCTCCTTTGCCGAGGGCGTCCGCACCCTGGCCGACCTGCGGCCGGGCATGCGGCTTCCCGGCATCGTCACCAACGTGACGAAGTTCGGGGCCTTCGTCGATATCGGCGTGCACCAGGACGGGCTGGTGCACGTCAGCCAGCTCGCCGACCGCTTTGTCCGGGATCCGGCCGAGGTGGTCAGGGTGCGGCAGGAGGTGCTGGTCACCGTTCTCGAGGTCGACCAGGAGCGCCGCCGCATCTCGCTGTCCCTGCGCACGAAACCCCAGCCGGAGCGGGGGTCCTGAGGGCGGCGCGGGTTGGCCGCCCCCCGGCGGTCACGGGCGCGGCACGTCCAGGAAAGCGGCGGCGGTCCAGCGGCCGTGTTCCCAGGTCAGGCGGACGCCTTCGCAAAAGCCGCAGGAGGAGCCCCGCTCGGCGACCGGCGAGGCGGGCAGACAGCCGAGGGCCCCGGCCTCGACGATGCCGCCGTGGGTGATGACCAGCACCGCTCCCCCTTCCGGCACCTCCTCGACCAGCCTGGCCCACAGGCGGGCCTGCCGGGCCGCGAACTGCGCGGTCGCCCCCTGGCGGGGCAGGACCCGGGCGAAGGCGGCGAAGCCGGCATCCCAGTCGACCTCCTCCTCCACGCCCGGGCCCAGCTCGCTGAGTTCCTCGATCTCGCGGTCGACGGCGAAGCCCATGGCCACGGCGGTTTCGACCGCCCGCGGCTTGGGGCTGGTCACGACCAGGTCGAAGGGGCCGAGACCCTGTCCCACCCGCCGGGCCAGGGCCACGCCCTCGCGCGACAGGTGCTGTCCCGGCTTGGCCCGGGCGCTGTGGCGGCGCACTTCCAGAAATCGCGGCATCCTCTATCCTCCTCGCGGTTCCACCCGCTGGCGTCGATTCTACCCCAGCCGCCCGCGAGGGGAAACCGTCCGGCCGCCTCCTGCTTGCAGTCAGCGGGCGTCTGTGGGAGAAAGAGGGAAGCATGCCGCCGACGATCGCCCCCTTTCCCCGGCCGCCCCACTTCCCAGCCAGGAGCCCCTTACCCGCATGACGCCCCCGGAACCCGGCCCTGCCCCCGCCCTGCCCACGTTCCGGCGGGTCTGGCGGTTCCTCACCGGGGAGGACCGGATCAGCGCGGGTGAACCGGCCGCCTTCGCCCGCCAGATGGGGACCCTCCTGCAATCGAACGTCCCGCTGGGCAAAGGCCTGGAGCTGATCCGCGCCAACGCCGAGACCCCCGCCTTCGCCCGCGTGGTGACCCGGGTCCTGGAAGGGGTGAACGGAGGCCTTCCCCTGTCCAGGGCCATGGCCGCCGCGCGCGAGGTCTTCCCCCCCGGGTTCCGGGCCCCGGTGCGGGCCGGCGAACTGGGCGGGGACCCGGGGCGCTTCCTTCTGCACCTCGCCGGCCGTCTGGAGGTCTGGCAACAGTTCACCGGCCGTCTGACCGGCGTCACCGCCCTGCTGACGCGGCGGAACTTCCTGAATCTGGTCATCCTGGGCATTCTCGCCACCGCCCTGCTGGAAACCGACCTGTTCATGGTGGGCGTCGCCCTGCTGGTCTTCGTGCTGGTGCCGGCCGGCGCGATGTTCGGCCTGTTCGCGGCGGGGTCGCTCGCCGCCCAGGTTCTGGCCCTGGCCGGCCGGGCGGTGGGGGGCCGGCTCGGCCCTTCCCTGGCCGGGAACCTGGCGGCCCGCCTGCCCGTGGTCGGGCCGCTGATGCGCAAGCGTGCCACGGCCCGCTTCTGCTGGGTCCTCGGCACTCTGATCCAGGCGGGTCTGCCCCTGGTCACCGCCGTGGAGGCGGCCATGGAGGCCGCCGACGACGCGATCGTGACCCGGGACGTCCGGCGGCACCTGCCCGCCCTGCGGGAAGGGAAGTCGCTGGCCCGCCTGCTGAAGGACGATTCGCGCTTCCCGTTCTACGCGGTGCAGATGATCGCGGTCGGCGAGGAGACGGGCGACCTGGGCCGCCTGCTGTTGATCGTCGCCGAGACCTGTGACACCGAGGTCGACGGGTTCCTCGACGGCCTGAGCAGTACCGTGCCGTTCTTGCTCACCGCGTGTTTCATCTTCGCCGCCGGCTTCTGGCTGTATTACCTCCTTACCACCCAGTTCATCTACAACCCATGACCGACCCCGCCCCGCCGCCGCTCCGCCCGTCCCCCCCCGGTCTGCCCGCCTGGCCCGAGGCCTGGCGGCAGGCCCTGGCCGCCGTCCGGTCAGGCGTCAGCACCGCGGAACTGACCGCGTTCGCCCGCCAACTGGCTTCCCTGCTCAAGTCGGCCATCCCCCTCGAACGGGCGCTCGAGCTTCTCGAGGAGTTCGCCGAGTCGGCGGCCTTCCGGCAGGTGCTGGCCGAGGTGCGGCAGGCCGTGGCCGCGGAGGCCTCGCTGTCGGAGGCCCTGGGCCGCTTCCCGGAGGTCTTCCCGGCCGCCTTCCTCGGCATGGTGAAGGCGGGCGAGGTCGGGGGCGGCCTGCCGCCTTTCCTCGACCGCCTGGCCGACGAGATGGAGATCATGGAACGCTTCCGTATCAGGGTCCGGCAGGCCTTCCTGATTCCGGGCGCCCTGGCCGGCCTGGTCTTCTACCTGTTCGTCGCCCTCGCCCTTTCCCGGGCCCGGGCGATCTTTTTGGGCATGCGCCTGGAGGTGCCGTGGGTGGTGACGGCGGCCTTCCAGCTGACCGAGGTGACCATGGCCTGGAAGCCGCTGTCGCTCCTGCTCTACCTCGGGTTTCCCGCCCTCTGCCTGCGGCTGGGGTTCCTGCTCCAGGACCTGCACGGCCTGGGGGCCGGCCGCGTCCTGCTCGACCCGGTCGTCCGGCGCCTGCCCTGGGTGGGGGAACTGGCTTTCGCCCACGCCATGTCCCGCTTTTCCTGGGCCCTGGGCACCCTGGTGACCGGCGGGGTCCCCATCCTGGCGGCCGTCGGGGCCGCCACCGACGCGGCGGCCCACCCGCGGATCGTCCGGGCCGCCGAGGTTCTCCGGCGGTCCCTGCGCCGCGGCGAGCCGCTGGGGGAACGGGTCCGGTTCGGCCGCGACCTTCCCTTCCTGTTCTCCCAGGTGCTGGCCGTCGGCGAACAGACCGGCCGGATCGACGTCTCGCTCGACCGGATGGCCGGCCTGTATGCGGCCGAGGTGCGTCCCGTCCTCGAGCGGGCGGTGCGGCGGATTCCCTTCCTGGTGGCCGGGGTGACCGTCCTCCTGCTGGTGGTCGTCAGCCTGTCCCTCTTCCTGTCGTTCATCGCCCTGATGTCCGCCGGATGAGGGCGTCGGGGCGCCTTGCGTCCCGGCAGGGAAGGCATTATCATCGCGGGGGCGGGCCCGGCGGCCGCCCCTGGCCCGTCCCCCCATCCGCCGCGGCGGGGCGGATGGACATCCCAGACCCCAGACAAGGAACGACCGACCATGCGACAGATCCTGCAAAACATCAAGAGCGGCGAGACCCTCCTCGCCGACGTCCCGGTGCCCATCCGGCGCCGCGGACATCTGCTGATCCGCACCACGCGCAGTCTGATCTCCCTCGGCACCGAGCGGATGCTCCTCGAGTTCGGCCGCGCCGGCTGGATCGACAAGGCCCGGCAACAACCAGACAAGGTGCGGCAGGTCCTGCAGAAGATCCGCACTGACGGCCTGTTCCCCACCGTCAACGCCGTCTTCCAGAAGCTCGACCAGCCCCTGCCCCTCGGCTACTCGAACGCCGGCGTGGTGATCGAGACCGGGCCCGAGGTGGCCGGCTTCCGGGTCGGCGACCGGGTCGTGAGCAACGGCAACCACGCCGAGGTGGTGAGCGTTCCCGCCAACCTCTGCGCCCGCATTCCCGACGGCGTCGATGACGAGACCGCCTCGTTCACCGTGGTCTCGGCCATCGCCCTGCAGGGCATCCGCTTCGGCTACCCGGGCGCAAAGCATCCGGCTGGTCCAGCCCACCCTCGGCGAGAGCGTTGCCGTGCTGGGCCTGGGCCTGATCGGCCTGCTGAGCGTGCAGATCCTGCGCGCCAACGGCTGTCGCGTGCTCGGCTTCGATTTCGATCCGGCCAAGGTGGCGATGGCCCGCACCCTCGGGGCCGAGGCCTTCAGCCTGGCTGACGGCACCGACCCGGTGCAGGCGGCGCGCGATTTCTCGCAGGGGTTCGGGGTTGACGCGGTGGTCATCACCGCCGCCACCCGCAGTAACGATCCCATCCAGCAGGCCCCGCAGATGTGCCGGAAGCGCGGCCGCGTGGTGCTGGTCGGGGTCATCGGCCTGAACCTGTCGCGCGACGACTTCTTCAAAAAGGAGATCACCTTCCAGGTCTCCTGCTCCTACGGGCCCGGCCGCTACGACCCGGCCTACGAGCAGAAGGGCCTCGACTACCCGATCGGGTTCGTGCGCTGGACGGAAGGCCGCAATTTCGCCGCTGTCCTCGATCTGATGGCGGGCGGCCAACTGCGCACCAAAGACCTCGTCAGCCGCACCTTCCCCATCGCCACCGCCCACGAGGCCTATGCCGCCGTGGCGGCGGGGGAAAACCTGCTGGGCATCGTGCTCGAATACGACGGATCGGTCGACCTGGCCCGGCGGGCCGTGCCGCTGGGGAACCCGGCGGCCGCCCCGACCGGGGGGAAGGTCACGGTGGGCTTCCTGGGGGCGGGGAACTTCGCCAGCTCGACCCTGATCCCGGCCTTCCGCGAGGCGGGGGCCCGCCTGAAGTCGATCGCCTGCGCGGGCGGCGTGTCGGGGGCCCATCTGGGCGTCCGGCACGGGTTCTCGACGGCCACCACCGACCACCGCCAACTGCTCGAGGACCCCGAGATCCAGGCGGTGGTGATCACCACCCAGCACAACTCGCACGCGAAGTTCGCGGCCGAGGCGCTGGCCGCCGGCAAGCACGTCTTCGTGGAAAAGCCCCTGTGCCTGACCCCTGCCGAGCTCGAGATGGTGACGGCGGCGTGGCAGAAGGCCAACGCGGCGCGCCCCACCCTGCTGATGGTGGGATTCAACCGCCGGTTCTCGCCGCTCACCCGCACGGCGAAGCGCCTGCTGGAGGGCCTGAGCGGGCCCAAATGCCTGGTCATGACGGTCAACGCCGGGGCGATTCCGCCCGAGCACTGGACGCAGGACCCGCAGGCGGGCGGCGGCCGCATCCTGGGCGAGGCCTGCCACTTCCTCGACCTGCTGAGGTTCCTGGCCGGCCATCCGATCACCGGCGTGCGCACCCTGGCCGCCCGGCCGCCCGACGAGGTCCAGCACCCGCCCGACGTGGCGACGATCACCCTGTCTTTCGCCGACGGCTCCATCGGGACCGTCCACTACTTCGCCAACGGGCACAAGGACTTTCCCAAGGAACGCCTGGAGATCTTCGGCGGCGGCCGCATCCTCCAGCTCGACAACTTCCGGAGCCTGACCGGCTTCGGCTGGCCGAACTTCACCAGCGAGAGCCTGTGGTCGCAGGACAAGGGTCACCAGGCGGGCGCCGCCGCCTTCCTGCAGGCGCTCACCGCCGGCCAGCCCTGCCCCATCCCCATGGACGAACTGGTGGAGGTCGTCCGGGCCGCACTCGAGGCCGCCGGCGCCGCCGGCCCCCTCGCCCCGGAGGAAACGGACGCGGTGTGAGGCCGCCCTCGACGGACAGGGCGCCCTGGCGGCCGGGGGCCGGGCGCCCCCGCCGCAACCCTGAGGAGGAACGATGCAACTGACCCCCCGCTTCGCTGACGCCCTGACCTTTGCCTTCGACCTGCACCGGACGCAGGAACGGAAGGACACGGGCATTCCCTACTTCTCGCACCTGATGTCGGTGGCCGCCCTCGCCCTCGAGAACGGGGCCGACGAGGAGATGGCCATCGCGGCCCTTCTGCACGACGCCGTGGAAGACCAGGGCGGCCGGGAGACGGCGGAAAAGATCCGGCGCCGGTTCGGCGACCGGGTGGCCGACATCGTCGCCGGCTGTACCGACGCCGAGGTCAGGCCCAAGCCGCCCTGGCGCCAGCGCAAGGAGGCCTACATCGCCCACCTGGCCGGCGCCCCGGCCGACGTGGTGCTGGTGTCGGCGGCCGACAAACTGCACAACGCCCGGGCGATCCTGGCCGATCTGCGGGCCGTGGGAAACGCTGTCTGGGACCGCTTCAACGGCGGGAAGAAGGGCTCCCTCTGGTACTATCGCGGCCTTGTCACCGCCTTCCGCGCCCGCTTCGCCGAGGTGTGCCCCCAGCGGCAGGCCCTGGTCGAGGAGCTCGACCGGGTGGTGGGTGAGATCGGGCGCCTGGCCGGGGAGTGAAGGAGTGCCGGTGACGGTGCACCCGCCAGGCGGTTCCCCGACGGGAAGACGGGATCCGCCATGACCGGAAGCCGCGTTCCGTGGAAAAGAGGCCGGTTCGGATGAACCTGGCCCGGCTGTTTCACACCCTGCGGTTTCTGCGGCCCGTGCAGATCTGGGGGCGGCCGTGGCATTGGCTGAGGCGCCGGTTCTGGTCGATCGGTTACCCCGCCGCCCTGCCGCGCGCGGCGCGGGCCCTGCGGCAGGATTTGCTGGGAAGGGTGCGGCCCGTGTTCGACTGGCGGTTCATCGCTGACCGCCCCGGTCCACGCCATCCCCTGGGACCCCGAGCGCACCCGGCGCCTGGTCCCGGCGGGGCTGGCCGATGGGCCTCCCGCCGCGGGTTCCGGGGCTGGATCGTCAGGAACGGCCCGACCGTCCGGCGAGACGCCTGCCCCGGGTCCGGCGACCGCGGCCGCCGGCGCGGGTTGGCCCGCCCCGCCGGCGGGGCCTGGCGGGAATCCCCTCCAGGACAAGCTCTGGCGCTATTCCCTCAACTACTTCGATTTCCTGTTCCCGCCCGGCCGGTTCACGGAGGCCGAGGAGGCCTTCCTCATCGCCGACTGGCTCGCGGCCAACGACGACGAGCATGCCGAGCCGTGGGAACCCTTCGTCGTGTCCCGCCGCATCCGCAACTGGGTCCGGTGGCGGAACGCCCCCGACCGGGGCGGGGCGGCCGCTCCCCGCCTGGCCGGGCTCGTCGATACGGCGGTGTACTACCACCTGAAGCGGCTGTGGCTCGATCTGGAAATCCATCTGCAGGCCAACCACCTGCTCGAGAACTACGCCGCCCTGGTCATCGGCACCAGCCATCTGCTGGCGACGGGCGGGATGGTTCCCGCCGCGGCGGCCGAAGAGGGCGGGCTCCCGGCGAGGGGCACCGGCGA
>CAZKPI010000210.1:0-7856 GCA_964554555.1 uncultured bacterium | reverse complement strand
GAGGCCCCGCGTGCCCCGCGCCTCGACGCGGAGGAACGGGCGGACGTGCTGATGGTCAAGCCGGGGCTGGCCTATCTCGACATCGTCGCGGCGGCCCGGGGAGCTTTTTCCTGCCCGATCGCGGTCTACCAGGTCTCGGGGGAATATGCCATGATCAAGGCGGCCGCCGAGAAGGGCTGGCTCGACGAGCGGGCGGTCGCCCTGGAGACCCTTCTGGCCATGCGGCGGGCCGGGGCGGACTGGATCCTGACCTATTTCGCGACGGCGGCGGCGCGGTGGCTGCGGGAGACCCCATGAGCGGCCACGGCCTGGGCCCGGGCCAGCCCAGGGGGCACCCGGGGGGCCAGCCCGCGGGCGGTCAGCTCCCGGACGGGGGCCGGCGTCTGCAACTGCTGGCGTGGGAGACCACGCAGGCCTGCACCCTGGCCTGTCCGCACTGCCGGGCCGACGCCTGCCCGTCGCGGCCGGCGGGGGAGTTGACGACCGCGGAAGGGAAGCGCCTGCTCGAAGAGGCGGCCCGGGTCGGGCCCGGCATCATCATCCTGAGCGGGGGCGAGCCCCTCCTGCGGGACGACCTGGAGGATCTGGCCGCGGCGGGCACCGAGGCAGGCCACACGGTGGTCGTGGCCACCAACGACGGTCGGCTGTTGTCCCGGGAGCGCATCGCTTCCCTGCACCAGGCCGGGGTGCGGCGCTACAGTTTCAGCATCCATTTCCCCGACGCGGCGGAACAGGACGCGTTCACCGCCCGTCCCGGCACGATGGCGGCGGCCCGCGAGGCGTTCGCCCGACTGCGCGAGGCGGGGGCAGGGTTCCAGGTCAACACCACGGTCATGCGCGGCAACGCCGGCCGCCTGGACGAGATCCGGCGGCTGGTGGTGGAGCTGGGCGCGGCCGCCTGGCACCTGTTCTTCGTGGTGCCGACCGGGCGGGCGGCGGTGCCGCCGCGTTCCGCGCCGCTGTCAGCGCCAGAGATCGAAGAGATCCTGCGGTGGGCGGCCGGGATCGAGGAGCGGGCGGGACTGCCGATGAAGGTCACCTGCGCCCCCCAGTACGCGCGGATCAAAGCCGAGATGGGCCTGCGGAACACCCAGCGGGGCCGCAGTTGCATGGCCGGCGACGGATTCGCCTTCGTCAGCAGTCAGGGTGAGGTCAAGCCCTGCGGGTATTTCGACCTGGGCGTGGGCAACGTGCGGCAGAAGCCATTCGACGAGATCTACCGCGAGGCGGAGGTTTTCCGGGCCCTGCGGGATCCCGATCGCCTGGAGGACGGGTGCGGAGCCTGTGCCTTCCGCAAGGTGTGCGGGGGATGCCGGGCCCGGGCCCTGGCCGTGAACGGCAGTTTCCTGAAAGACGACCCCAACTGCAACTATCCGGCTTCCCAAAAAGGGAAATAGTGATATATTGCCGGAAGCGGTCGGGCCGATGACAGCCCTTCCCTCCCCGGGCCGCCGGGAGCCCCGGAAGCGACCCGCCCCGACCGGAAAGGAACAGGACGCATGGACGACAAGGATCGCGAGATCATCCGCCTTCTGCAGGGCTCTTTTCCCTTGTCCCCCGACCCCTACCGGAAGATCGGTGACAAGGTCTGGCTTGACGAGGTCTCGGTTATCTCCCGGATCGCGCGGATGATCCAGGACGGCACCATCCGCCATTTCGGGCCGTTCTTCGACAGCCGCAAGCTCGGCTATACCGGGGCCCTGGCCGCCATGCACGTGCCGGCCAGCCGGGTCGACGAGGTGGCCGAGGTGTTGAACTCGTATGGCGAGATCACGCACAACTACCTGCGGGACGGGTCCCCCAACGTGTGGTTCACGGTGATCGCCAGAAGCCCCGAACGACGCGACGAAATCCTCAAGGAGATCCGTGCCAGCACAGGGATCCACGAGATCCACCTGTTCCCCGCCCGGCGGTTGTTCAAGGTCCGGGTGGACCTGGACTGACGAAGGAGAACGCCCCATGGCCGACATCAGCCTCAAGGAACGCAGTCTCCTGCGGGAACTGGAGGGCGGGTTCAAGCTCGAGCGCAACCCCTTCAAGCGCATCGCCCGCGAAATCGGCTTCACCGAGGAGGAGGTGCTGGCCACCATCCGCAAGTTCCAGGAAAACGGCATCATCCGCCGCATCGGGGTGGCGGTGCGCCCCGAGAAGGTCGGGGCAACCACCAACGCCCTGGTCGCCTGGGACGTCCCGGCCGAGCGGATCGAGGAGGTCGGGACGGCGATGGCCGCCCGCAGTGAGATTTCGCACTGCTACGATCGCGAGACCCCGCTGGGCTGGACGGGCAACCTGTTCACCATGATCCATGCCCGCGACGAGGCACACCTGCAGAAGATCCTCGCCGAGCTGACGGAGGCCACGGGCGTGCGGCCGGCGCAGATCTGGCGCACCTTGCGCGAGCTGAAAAAGACTTCGATGCGTTATTTCACCGACCATGGAGAGGAACGATGACCACCAACCGACAAGCCCTGGAAGCTTCATCCCGCGTGTTTCCCGGCGGGGTCAACAGCCCGGTCCGCGCTTTTGCGGCGGTCGGGGGTGACCCCAAGTTCATGGCCCGGGGGTTCGGCGCCCGGGTGACCGACATCGAGGGCCAGCACTACCTCGACTACGTGGGTTCGTGGGGCCCGTTGATCCTGGGCCATGCCGATCCCGACGTGGTCAAAGCGGTGGCCGAGGCGGCGGTGCGCGGCACCAGCTTCGGGGCGCCCACGCTGGCCGAGACCGAGCTGGCCGAGGAGATCCGCGAGGCCTTCCCGGCCATGGAGAAGATGCGCCTGGTCAACAGCGGCACCGAGGCGACGATGGCCGCGGTGCGGCTGGCACGCGGGTTCACCGGCCGGCCCCTGATCGTCAAGTTCGACGGCTGTTACCACGGGCACGGCGACTCCCTGCTGGCGGCGGCGGGCTCCGGGGTGGCCACCCTCGGGATCCCGGGCTGTCCGGGGATTCCCGACCAGATCGCCGCGGCCACCCTGGTGGTTCCCTACAACGACGAAAAGGCCCTGGAAAAGGTGTTCGAAACCCACGGGCCGAAGATCGCCGCGGTCATCGTCGAGCCGGTCTGCGGCAACATGGGCGTGGTCACCCCCCTGAAAGGCTACCTGGCCGCCCTGCGCCGCCTGACCCGCGACGCAGGCGCGCTGTTGATCTTCGACGAGGTGATGACGGGGTTCCGCGCCTGCTTCGGCGGCGTGTCGCAAACCGAGGGCGTGACCCCCGACCTGACCTGCCTGGGCAAGGTGGTGGGCGGCGGTCTGCCGCTCGCCGTCTACGGCGGCAAGGCGAAGATCATGGCCCAGGTGGCCCCCGAGGGAAAGGTCTACCAGGCCGGCACCCTGTCGGGAAACCCTGTCGCCGTGGCGGCCGGTCTGGCCACCCTGCGCAAGATCCGCGGCAACATGCAGTTCTACCCGACCCTGCTGAAGACCACCGAACGCATCTGCGCCGGCCTCGAGGAAAGCGCGCGCAAGTGCCGCGTGCCCGTCCACATCAACCGGTTCGGCTCGATGTTCACGGTCTTCTTCACGAAGGAGACGGTCATCGACTACAAGACGGCGAAGACCTCTGACACCAAGCTGTTCGCGAAGTTCTTCCGGGGCATGCTCGAACGGGGCGTCTACCTGCCGCCTTCCCAGTATGAGGCGGCCTTCGTCTCGATCGCCCACAGCGAGGAGGACGTCGCCCACACCATCGGCGCCGCCCACCAGGTGTTCGAAACCCTGCGCTGAATGATCTGACAAAACCGCCCGTAGCGCCAGGGGGGAGAGCTTCCGCTCTCCCCCCTGTGTTGTTGCGGGCGATGGCGCAGGTCAGTTCTTCGGGGTGATCTTGACCGGGGCGGTGCGCAGGGCAAACCGGAGGGGATAGCCCAACGCGCTCTTCTCGACCTTGGTAAAGAGCAGGCCATTGATCGAGGTGTCCCGGTCCACCACCACTTCCTGGTATTTGCGGAGGGTGTTGATGTTGGTGTCATCCAAGGCGATGGCATGAACGCCGATCTTGGGGAGATTGGCATTCCCGTTGACCCGGCAGACGAGGGTGGACTGGGTGGCGGTGGTCAGGGAATAGCCGGGGTTATCGAGGGTGTTCATGGTGATGTTGAACGTGATGGTACCGATCTTCTCGTTGTTCTCGAACACCAAAAAGTCGCTGGCGCCGACGGTCCCATCGACCCAGACAGACTTGTTGAAGTGCAGGTAGATGATGTCCTGGTCATTCAGCTGGCGATCGTTGTTGGCGTCCTCCCATTCGATCTTCCGGATGGCGAGTTCCTTCACGTAGTAATCGCGGATGTTGTCGCTTTCCTTCCGGGAGTCGGGTCCATCGCTGTAGACGAAAGCTCCGTAGGGGTCGAGCTTGTAGTTCTTGCCCCAGGGATCGAGGGGAATGTTCGTCAGATACTGGCCCTGAAGGCCCACGAAATCATTGTCGCCAAGGATGGGCAGGAACGGCGTGGTGGTGCTGATGAGGCCCTGATAGGGGATATCCTCGCGCGCGTTGTACAGGATGACCGCCTGGCGGAGGATGTCGAGGTCGGCCTTGCACTTGCTGAGCTTCGACTCCTTGACGTAGTCGGAATAGTAGGGGGCGGCGATGCCGACCAGGATGGCGATGATGGTGATGACGACCAGCAGTTCGATCAGCGAGAAACCCCGTTTCATGGCAACGCTCCTTCTGTGGAGTGACCTCCGGATACCGCTCGGCCCCGCCCAGGCCCGGACGGGTTTCCACGCCCGGACAGGCGGGGGGCCCCCTCGGTCATCGGCAGGAATGGCTCCTTCGTGAACTTTCCAAACAGGAGAAAGTATCCGGAACGCGAAGAATGTCAAGGATAAGCCGGCAACCCATCATTTGAACCGGTTCTTCGCCGCCTTGATGTCCTTGGCGGTCTCGGCGATGGTCTGCAGGCGGGCCTTGGTGGCCCGGATCATCTCGGCCTTCAGCTCCTTGTCGCCGGAAAATTTCTTCCAGTAGTCGAGCTGGGCGAGGTTGTAGTCCTTCAGCTTCTTGTTCTCGGCCAGGGCCTTGTCCCATTCGCCTTTCCGCTTGAACTCCTCGAGGCGGTTCTCCCAGGCGGCCAGATCCTCACCGGCATCCTGCCGGTAGGACAGCTCGTTCATCCGCTGGGCGACCTGTTCCTTGGTCAACAGGCCGGCTTTCTTCATCTCTTTGAGATAATACTCGACCTGCGACAGGTCGCCGCGGGTGTGGGCCAGGGCGATCAGCCCGTCGTAGGCCTCCTGGTCGGCCTTGTCGAGTTCGAGCATCTGGAGATACGCCTTCTCTTTTTGCTCCTCGGTTCCGGTGGCCGCAAGGTCGACCAGTTCGTCGCGCTTGTTGCCCTGCATCTCCTCCTTGATCTCGTCGATCTCGATTTTCGCCTGCTCGCCCCATTCCTTGTTCTTGGCGATGGCTTCGAAGGCTTCCAGGGCCTGCTCGAGCTTCTCCTCACCGCGGTGCACCTTGCCGATGCGGAACACGGCCTCGGCCCGCTTCGGATCGAGGGAATACGCCTTGTCGTAGGCCTTGACAGCCTTGTCGGCATCCCCCATGTCCTCGTGGATGCGCCCCAGTTCGAACCATCCCGCGGCCGGGTCGGTGGCAGTCCTGATGGCTTTCTGATACTCGGCGATGGCCTCCTCGACCTTGCCGGCGTCGTGGAGGGCGCGGGCCAGGTCGTAGCCGATCAGACCCTTCAGGTTGATATCGCGGCGGCCCAGACCGCGGGCCTTCTCGAGGGCGGCGGCCGCTTCGGCCGGCTTGTTGAGGGCTTCGTAGGCCTTGCCCAGGAGCCAGTGCGCCTCGGCGTCGGAGTCATCGAGCAGGAGGCAGGCCTTCAGGGCCTCCACGGCTTCGGCGTGCCGGTTCTTCGCGGAAAGGGCGGCGCCCAGGCCGCGCAGGACATCGCGGTCTTCCGGAGCCACGGCGCGGGCCTGGGTCAGCAGGTCGATCGCCTCGTCAAACTTCTGTTCCTCGAGAGCCTGCAGGCCGAGACGGCCGAGGGCGGCGGGGTGGCGGGGATTGAGCTGGCGCACCTTTTCCAGCAGGGCCATGGCTTCCTCGCCCTGGTTGCGCTGGAGCAGGACATCGGCCAGCCGCGACATCACGTCGTCCGATTCGGGCCAGGCTTGCAGGGCCGCACGCAAGTGGGTCTCGGCCTGTTTGAGGGGCCCCTCCTGGGAGAGCATGATCCCCAGATAGTAATGGGCCAGGGAATCGGAGGGGTCCTGCTTGAGAACTTTCTTCAGGGCAGAGATCGCCTGCTTCTTCTCCTTGGCCGAACCCATCTCAAACTCGCGCCAGGCGTTCTCATACCAGGAGTCGGGGCGGTCGGGCTGGACGGCGGCATCGTCGGTCTTCTTCTTCGAGCGGCGGGTGGTCTTGGCAGGAGCGGCGGTCTTCTTCTTGCGGGCCGCCCCGTTGGCGGGATCGACGCCCCAGACGGTCAGGCCAAACGCGCAAAGCACCAGGAAAGACACCAGCCGCCCAGTCCGGGCGGCCGCGAGAAGACGACGCAGGGGAAACGACATGGGGACCTCCTTGTGATGGGCTTCCGATCCGTGGATGCCGGGGGGGTCGAGGTCAGGACACGGCGCTCAACCCCCAGATCAGCACACCCAGCCCAGTGAGCAGGGACAGGATGCCGAAAACCCCCATGATGTAGACCATGTTCGCATGGAAGGTCAGGAACCGGTCGCGGATCTTGGGTTTGACCACATGCTTGATGCTCAACCCGAGCACCGCCGACATGACCAGACAAGCCAGGATGAGACTGCCGAAAATGCCATGGCCGTAGGTCTGCTGGAAGGGGAGCCGGGCCCCCAGGACCGAGATGGTCAGCCAGATGCCCCCAAACAGGCCGGCCAGGCAGACTCCGCACAGGGCATAGCCGTAGGTCTTGTGGGTTTCCAGCAGGGAGGGGCGTTGGGCGAACTCGGGGGACTTCTCTTTCAGGTTCTGGATCTTCCGGCCCAGGACCAGCTGGAGGTACAGAAAGTAGAAAAAGCCGATCATCACCGCCGGGTGGATGAACTTCACGGTAAACCGCCTCCGTCAGATAGAGAATTTCGTGATGTCGAAATCATCAAGGGAGGAAGAACCTTTCTTGTCCTTCCCCTGTTTTTTGTCAGGGCCGCCTTCCTTCTTGTCCTTGGGGGGCTCGGGCTCATCGAGGTTGAGGATGCCGCCCAGGTTCAAGGGGTCCTCCTTGGGTGGAGGAGCGGGGGCCTTTGCCCCGGATTTCGCCCCGCCTGCGGGTTTGGCGGGAGCGGACCCCGGCTTGGTGCCGGGGAAGAGGTCGAGGACGCCCAGGTCGAGGGAGAAGTCGCCCAGTTCGTCAAGCTGATCCTTGGCCCCGCCCGCGCCCGGGGCGGCGGGTTTGCCGGGTTTGCCCCCGGCGGCGGGAGCGGCGGGGGCAGGTTTGGCGCCCGGCTTGGCCGGGCCGGCCCCGCCTTTCTGGTCGTCCTCGCTGAACAGCGAGGCAAACAGATCGTCGGCGACCGGTTTTTTCGCTCCGGGTTTTCCCGCAGGGGCTGGAGACGCCGGCCGCAGGGGCGGCAACGGGGTGTCGTCGTCGGCCGGAGCGCCGCCGCCCGGCTTCATGGGCGGCAGGGGAGTGTCGTCGGTCGCCTGGAATCCTTCAATCTTGCGTTTGCCGGGAGCGCCAGCGGCAGGGCCGGCGGGCTTGGGCGGCGTCTTCGGCTTGAGCGGCGGCAGGAGGTCGGCGTCGAGGTCGATCACGCCTGGCCCCGGCACGAGAGGTTCCTCCTCGGCGGGCGGGGTGGAGGGGGCAGAAGGGGCCTTCGGTTTCAGAGGGGGAAGGAGGTCGTCGTCGAGGGACGGCGCGGCTGGCG
>CAZKPI010000209.1:0-7878 GCA_964554555.1 uncultured bacterium | reverse complement strand
TTGCCAAACAGGTGCTCTGGCGGCCGGACCTCCCAAAAGACCCCACCAAAACCCTCCCCATTCCCCATCTCACCTGCAATTGCCCCAAGGGGCGGTCATGCCCCACCGGGTGTACCCGTTGTAATTCCTACATACCGAACACCACCGACCTGGACCATTGCCGCGATGCCACCCTCCAGGATCACTGGTGCTACGACGGCAAGGATCTCCTCAAGCAGTTCCTCGACGAGTGCGTCGATATCAAGAAAAAGGAACCCCTCTACGGCGACGTCGAGTACAAGATCGTCTACCGCGACCGCACCCCGCCCCGCATCTATCTCCAGGGCGATGAGACCCCGCAGGACAAGTTCCCCCAGTTGGGCGGTCCTCCCGATGCCTCGGGAATCTGCCCCCCCCATACCGCCACCACGGGTGACTTCTACTCGCCGGTCTCGATGGTCGCCACCGACAATTCGGGCGACAGGATCTTTTCCTGCTTCGGCATCGGCCGGCTCAACGGCCCCTCCGGCCCCGGTCCCTCATCGCCCCTTTCCGAAAACTGGGAATTCATCGGCTCCATCGGCATCACCCTGCCCGGCGAAACCCTCGCCTCGCATGTTTTCCTGCCCAACGACTGCCTGGGCGAGATGAAGTACACCGTGTTCGCCTGGGACAAGAGCGGGGTGCTGAACCCCGGAGAACCCCGCATCGAAGAGGATCACCCCGAAGTGTGCTACATGATCCGCGGGCCCCACTCGGGCGAGGACCTGAGCACCGACCCCCGCACTGCCCAACCCTTTCCCTATACCGCCCCCGTTCCGCCTCCCCTCGACATGACCCTCCTGGACATCAACCGGCGGATCACCGACGGGGAGGGCATCATCTGGGTCGATGACAACGACCGGCCCAACGTGATCATCCGGGTGCGCTCGATGCGCGATCCCGACCAGGTCCTGTTCTTCCCTCCGGTCAGCGTGGCTTCTCTGCAGACCATTTCCGATACGATGGTTCCCGACGACGATTACAGCCGGTTCATCGAGGGCGCCTCCATCCTGGTCGAGGACATGCCCGACGGCTACACCCCCGACTTCGCCCTCCTCAGGCTCGAATTTGACGATCCCGCCGATCCCAAGGCCCTCATCCCCGACGCCGAATGCGCCTGGGAATGGAAGTTTGGCACCGAACCCCGCCCCTACGGCGAGCCCGATCCCGACCCTGAGTTCTTCCGCAAGAATTTCCGCCTCGAGAACTTCTCCGCCTCCGACAACGACCTGCAGGGAAACCCCATCCTCGCTGACGAGAAGACCTTCGGGGAGCGCAACGGCTTTGGCCGCAGTGCCACCCTGGCCTACAAGACCCCCCTCATCGAGGATGTCGAATACGAAATCACCGTCTGGGCCGAAGACAACGTCCACTACATGAACAACTGGAACGGTCATTCGATGCTTTCCCCGTTCAGCGGCGTCCTGCGGGGCGAGATCGATGTCGAGGTGCCGAACCAGGTTCCTCCCATCCGCATCCACAAGGTATGGAACCAGGACCAGTACAAGTCGGAGCCCATCCGTGTGGTCATGCGCGAGCCCACCACGAACAAGCCCGACCGGTCGATGACCGATGCCACCCTGCGGGCCAGCTTCCCGTCGGTCACCGCCCACGTGGTGGACCATCGCGGCAACGAGCGGGCCCTTACCGTGTACTTCGAGGTGACCGACGAGAAGACGCGCATCCGGGTCCTCGAGCAGAAACACAAGAAGGAAGGGGAACGCTGATCCTGCCGTGCGCCCACCCTTCCCAGCGATGACGCCGCACCGCGCCCGCGGACTGACCATGCCCGAGGTGCTCGTGGCGATCGCCATCATGGCGCTGGCCGTCTTCCCCCTCCTTCGCGTGTTCAGCCAGTCCTACGGGCTCGCCTCCAGGCAGGTCTTCCAGGAGCAGGCCCTGAAGATCGGCGAGGCGGTCCTCGCCAAGCTGATGGCGGTGCGGTTCGAGATGCTCGACCAGCCAAGCGGAGTGGCGGTCGTTCCCTTCGAGGTGATCCATCCGAGCGGCACCCTCAACGGCACCCTCGAGCTGGCGGGAAGCCCCGCCCTCGGCTCGGGAACCCTCGACACCGGCAAGGTCCAATACCGGATCGCCACCCGCACCACCCGTGAATTCGCCGGCCCGGCGGGGGGGCCGCAGGCCCTGATGTTCTCCTATGTGCTTCCCATGCCCGCCCCCCCGCCGGCCCCGCCCTTTCCTCCCGTGCCCACCCTGGCCACCTACAGCTGTCCAGACCCCTTCCTCAAGCTCGAGGTCACCGTGTCCTACCCGGAGGGTCTGCCGGTCAAACTGGCCACCTTCCGGGCGGACCTGAGGCGATGATGACGATGCCCGGCAGGCGGCGGCGCGGGTTCGCCCTGGCCCTGGTCCTGGTCCTGGCCGTGGGCCTGTTGGTGTTCGTGTCCGTCCTCTTCTTCCGGACCCGCGTCCAGAAAGACACGCACAGCCTTCTGCTGGCCCAGAGCCGGGCCCTGCTGGCGGCGCGGGGCATCATGCAGATGGCCTTGTACAAGTTCCGTGTCCTGCCCACCGAATTCTACCAGGTTGCCTCCCTCACCCGCACGATTCCCGACACCGTCGATGACCCCGTTCGTTCCGGCTGGCTGGCCGAACTGCAGTCACCCGGCGGCGGCCCGATCGCCCGGAAACTGGCCGATTCCCTGAAAGCGGTCGATGGAAGGGACTACAGCATGGGAATCAGCCGGTTCGAATTGATCACCCGCGAGGCGGAAGGATACCGCAAGGATTTCATCAGGATCGAGGCCTGGGGCGCCTGCGACGGGCAGAAGAAGATCATCGAGGAACTCCTGGAAGTCGAAGTCACCCATGATTGACGCCGCCGATGTCTGAACGGATGCCGCACCCGCTCGCCCCAGGAAGGCGCCTGCCCGGCGGGGGGATGGGGCGTTTTCCCCCCCTGGCCGCGGCCGCCATGGGAAAAAGAAGCCGCCAGACCCGAGGGGTTCCCATCCGGTGGGCTTCCCGGCCGCCCGCCAGGAATCCGCAACCCGGCGTGACAAGGCCGGCCAGCCCGGCGGGCCGCGCGGGGTTCACCCTCGTCGAGGTTCTGGTGACCATCATCGTGCTGTCCCTCTTCACCTACGGGCTGGTCAACCTGTACCGGCAGTCCATGCAGTCATACCGCATCACCACCTGGAAGCAGGAGCGGACCCGCCAGGCCGAGCTGTTCTGGAATCGTCTGCGCAAACCGCTCGAAGAGGCCAGCGACCAGCTGGCCCGCCGCGACCTGGGCGCGGGACGCTGGACGATCGACAAAACCTCCCGCCCCTTGAAGTTCAACCCCTCCCCCGGTGACGGAAAGTTCATGGCCTGGCAGGTCGACCATTTCGACGCCACCACTGGTCTGGTCGAGGGACCCACCACCTGGTCCCTGTCGCGGACCGGCCGGGAGATCCGCATGACCGGGCCCGGGTTGTCCGACCACCTCGTCCTCGAGGATGTCGATACCGTCTCGATCAAGGCCACCCAGATCCGCCAGCGCGATGGGACGTTCGAGGAGGAACTCGATCTCACCGGGGCCGGCACCGACCCCGTCGTCGGGTCCGTCCTCGAGATTTCCTTTGTTCTGACCCCTCCCGAGAGCGTCCAGAGCTCGGCCATCCGGGTGGTCCAGAATGCCAAGTTCAAGCTGGTGGTGGAGGCCGAAGCCACCACGGCCCCCAATTACTGAAACGAGCATGTCGCGCCCCCTGTCCCCCCGCCGCCTGCCCACCCGCTCCAGAAGCTCGTTTCCTTTCCCTCTGGTCCTTTCCCTCCTTCTGGCCCTGCCGTCGGCGGCCGGGGCCGAGACCATTGAGTTCACCTACCCGGGCAGTCCTCTCCCCTGGCTGGTGGCCGAGGTCCTCGCCGTCCTGCTGGTCGTGGCCGTGGGGGCCCTGTTGTTCCTGTTCCGGTTTGTCCTCGGCGACAAGCGGGTACGGCTGAAGGAGGAGGTCAGGAAGAGTCTCGAGAAGACCTTCCTCGAGAAACAGCGCGAGGAGTTCAAGAAGAAGACCGAAGCCCTCAACCAGCGCATCAAGGAGGTCAGGCACCAGCTGAGTTCGGTGTTCATCAAGGTCAAGAACCTGGCGACCACCCTCGATCCCGCGCAGGTGTTCCAGGCCATCACCGACATGTTGTCACAGGAGATCGGGGCGGGGAAATTCATCCTCTTCCTGCACGACCGCGAGAAGGACGAGTTGTACCCGTTCCGCTGGCAGGAGTATCCCGACTCCATCCGCGAGACCCTGACCATTCCATTGGCCGCGCCCCATTTCCTGACCTTCGCCTTCCGGAACCGGCGGCACGTCTACCGGCTGGCCGCCGCCGAGGACGCCGAGACGCGCGCCCTCCTTGATCAGCCCCCCCTCACCGGCACCCTTCTCGCCCTGCCCATCTACACGCTGGAGGAAACCTTCGGCGTGATCCACATCGAGACCTTCCAGTCGGGCCGCGAGGAGATCGACGAGGGCGATCTGCGGTTCTTCGCCTCCCTCGGGTCATTCATGGGCATGGCTCTTGCCAACGCCAACGTGCTCCTGCAGACCCGCGACGAGCTGACCTCGACCCGACAGCTCACCGAACAGCAGTTGGCCGAGAAGAAACGGCTGAAGGAGGTCTTCTCCCGGTATACCAGTTCCGAACTGGTCGATGCGCTGATGAAGAATCCCGGTTCGGTGCGGCTGGGGGGCGTCACCAAGACAGCCACCATCCTGTTCTCGGACATCGTCGGCTTCACGAAGTTCAGTGCGAAGCTGACCCCGGAGGAGGTCGTGCTCAGCATCAACGAGTACCTGTCGCGGATGACCGAGATCGTGCTCGACAACAACGGCGAGATCGACAAGTTCATCGGCGATGCTGTCATGGCCCGCTTCGGCGTGCTGGCCGACCTGCCCTCCCCCGGGCTGGTGGCGGTGCGCACGGCCATGACCATGCTCGAGGAGGTGAAGCGTCTGCAGGCGCGGTGGCTCCAGGAAGGACGCGAGGCCTTCGGCATCCGGATCGGGGTGGCCACCGGCCCGGTGCTGGCCGGCAACATCGGTTCCGAACGGCGGCAGGAGTTCACCGTCATGGGCACCACCGTCAACCTGGCCTCCCGCCTCGAAGCCCTCAACAAGGAACTGGGAACCTCCCTGCTCATCGATGAGGCGACGTATGAGCAGGTGGGTGACGAATACCGGATCATTCCCCGCGAGAATATCTCGATCCGGGGCCTGGTCGGCACCCGCCGTGTCTTCGAGGTTCAGCCCATCATCTCCGGGACCATGGGCCCGCGGGGCAAGATCATCCATTTCAAGGACAAGATGGGGCCCGGCAAGCTCGAGCCGCCTTCGGCGGCGCCAACCGAGAAACTCCCCGTCGATCCAGCGGCAGGAAGAGCCTCGCCGGAGGCACCCCAGCCGTCGGCCCTGCCCGACGGGCGCCCGGGGCGACGGGAGTAACGCCATGTCGGCCCGCTGGAACCGCCTGCTCCTGTTCGACATCGACGGCACCCTGCTGTCGGCCGATCACAGCGGCTACCAGGCCCTGGAACGCTCCGTCGTTGAGGTGCTCGGGGCGCCGCGGGGGCTCGACGGTATCCGGCTCGACGGCAACACCGACCTCAACGCCCTCCGGCAGGTGACCACCCGCGACGGGCTCCCCTTCCCAGCCCCCGAAGTGATCGAACGGTTCAAGAACCGGTACGTCGAGATCCTGGCGGCGGGCATCCAGGGCCGCGGCCATCTCAAACCCGGCGTCGCCGAACTGTTGGACCGGCTGGCCGGCAACCCCGCCGTCTGCCTGGGACTGGTGACCGGCAACTTCCGCGAGGGGGCCCGCATCAAGCTGGCCCGGTTCGGTCTCGAGGGGCATTTCCGGCTCGGGGCCTACGGGTGCGAGGACCCGGCCCGGGCCGCCCTGGTGCGGCTGGCGATGGACCGCGCCGCCGCCGCCCGCGGGGCCCCGTTCCCGCCCGGGGCGGTGACCGTCATCGGCGACACGGTCCATGATGTGGCCGCCTCACGCGAGTGCGGGGTGCGGGTGCTCGGGGTGGCGACCGGATCCTGCCCGGTCAGCGGTCTGCTGGCCGCCGGTGCCACCTGGGCCCTGCCCGACCTGTCGGAGACCGACCGGGTCGAACGACTGCTCTTGTCGTGACATGGAGGAGGACATGGACTTCTATGACCGGCATGCCGCCGAGTATGCCGAGCGGGCCTATTCCCGCAACCTCGACTTCCTGCTCGAACCTTTCTGCAAGGCCGTTCCTGCCGGCGGGCGGGTGCTGGACCTCGGGTCCGGGCCGGGCCGCGATTCCCTGGCCCTGACGGCCCGCGGCTATGCGGTGGTCTCCATCGACCGCAGTCTCGGCCTCCTGCGCCAGCATCGTGAGCGGGGCGGGGGCAACCTGGTCCGGGGGGACCTCAGCTGGCTGCCGTTCCGGAACGGAGCCTTCGATGGGGTATGGGCGTGCGCCTCGCTCCTGCATATCGCGAAGGCACGGCTCATTTTCACCCTGAACGAGGCGCGCCGGATTCTGCGGCCCGAGGGGGTGTTGTTTTTGTCGGTCAAGGCGGGAACGGGCGAGTCGACCGACGCCGACGGCCGGTTCTGGGCCCTGTATGAAGAAGGGGAACTGGCCGACGCCCTGACCATCGCCGGGTTCCTGCCCCTCGAGCACAGCCGGTCGGCCGATCTTGCCGGCCGCGACGTGGAGTGGATCAACCTGCTGGCCCACACCCTCTGAAACGGGGGCGATGGCCCGGGCGGCCCGCGGCCCGCCGGCCATCGCGGTGCCGCGTGGGCCATCGGCGGCGGTGGAAAATGATGGCCGGCCCCCGGCTAGAACGCCGGCGGGACACGGTTCTGACCGTGTCCCGCCGGTGCAGGTCGGTGGGGTGCGGGGGGTGGGGGCCTGGTTCAGAAGGCCCGGCAGAGCAGGGCGGTGAACAGGTTCCCCGACTTCTTGGCCCGCAGAAGGGTCACCGCGGAGAAGTCGGCGGGGGCTGGCGGGGAGATCAGGTTCGTCAGCAGTGGACAGCGGGCGGGATCGGGCTGGAAGGGGCGATGGACCTGGAAGGTGCGCTGGAGGGTGGGGCCGCGGGCCGCCCAGAAACTTCGCCCGTGGGGCCGGTCGCGCTGGTAGGCCGAGGGCAGGAGGGCGTGCTGGGCCAGGGCGGACAGCAGGGGCTCGAGGGCGGCCCCGGTGGAGGGCAGGGTGTCGTGGAGCAGGATGATGCCGCCCTTGCCGCCCCCCTCCAGGTGCATCTGCTTCTTGAGACTGCTGACCGTCTGGGCCATACTGCGGTTCCGCCAGTCGCGGGGGTCGAAGGTCCACAGCATGATGTCCATCCCCTCCTGGCGGAGAATCTCGACCACCGTGGCGTTGAGGGCCCCGTAGGGAGGGCGGAACAGGCGCGGGCGGGTGCCGGTGATGCGGGCGATGAGGTCATTGGTGTTGCGGATCTCCTCGCGGACGCGGGTGGCGGCGAACTTGCGCAGGTCGAGGTGGTAGAAGGTGTGGTTGCCGATGGTGTGGCCCTCGTCGTAGATGCGCTTGACCAGGCCCGGATACTTGCGGACGTTCATCCCGGTGAGGAAGAAGATCCCTTTCAGGTTCCAGCGTTTGAGGGTGTCGAGGACGATCGGGGTGGTGGTGGGGCTGGGCCCGTCGTCGAAGGTCAACAGCAGTTGCCGATTCCTGCCCATCGTCTCCGCGATCAGTTTGCGGTTGTAGAAGACGAAGCCCCCTTCCGTCGGGGTCTCCTCGGCGAGGGCGGCGGCCGTGGGGGCGGTGGCCGCAAGGGCACGACGTTGCGGCGGGCGGGGATGGGGATCTGCGGGCGGAGCGGCACCCCCGGGTGCACCGCAGGGTCC